>JAYVYA010000454.1:0-10090 GCA_043784745.1 Hyphomicrobiales bacterium | reverse complement strand
CCCCCATCGCTGTCCGCTCCGGGGAAGGGGTCACATGGCTCAGTTCTCAATGGAAATTATGCGCCTGTCCGGCTCACTTCTGAGTGGAAATCAACAGCCGAGGGGCGAGAACAGTGCGATTCCGTCGGCAGAAGGTTTTTCCGGCTTGCTTCAGCCAAAAATCCGCAATTTTGACCGGGGTTGCCGAAACTGGATGCGATTGTTGCCGCGCACCTGCAAAATTGGCCGGGGATTGACGGTTTTCTGCAGTGCAACCTTCACCATGCGTGGAAAATCACGTTTTCCTGCCCGTTAGTGTCGGTATTGCCGCGCCCGCCAGCCGGTCAAACCGGACAATTGCCGAAGCGCAAAAAAATGGCCCCGAAATCATCGGGGCCATCTTGCCGTTCGCCGTGGGCGATTGTTGGCTACTTCAGCTGGCCGCTGACGTTGCCGAAGTTGGCAGCAAGCTTGGTGCCGAGGGTGGTCAGGGCACCGATGATGGCGATGCTGACGAGAGCGGCAATCAGGCCGTATTCAATGGCGGTTGCACCGGACTGGTCCTTGACGAAACGTGCGAAAACATTCTTCATAACTTGGCTCCTTGTTCATGTTGCTTCCCCTGCAAGCCGATTGCTCATGTCTCTTGCTGGAGTAATGCCAACATAGCCGCCACTTATTGCAATGCTGTTAATTCGAAGCTTGATTTTGGCGGGTTGCTGGCAGTAAAATTGAAAGTCAATAGCCGGTAAATTTAAATATTCGATACCGGATCATTCTACCTAAAACGTTGAAAAATAATAGCATTCCCAACGGGCGTTCCGGTTTGTGGAGACGCTGCTGGTCCAAAGATTGCCAGGTTATTGCCGCAGTTGCGCCCATGATGGCCGTGGCCTTCAGCCTTCATTCACCATTTTCGGTTTTACTCATTCTTGCTTTTCCAATTTGCCTGCAAGGACGGTCAATGACCAACGCAATCCATTCCCGGCGCCACGCGCGGCCCGCTTTCGCAGCCCCTATTTCATCCGTGGCTGCGCTGGCCTGCATGATAATGGCCAATCCTGCTGCCAGTGGCGAAAGGGTCGAGGTCCTGCTCGATCAGGCCCGCGTCGTCACCCTGCCCGCCAATGCCAAAACCATGATCCTGGGCAATCCGGCCATTGCCGATATCACTTTGCTCAAACGCGGGGGCGCCCTGGTCATCACGGGCAAAAGCTATGGCGAGACCAATCTGATTGCGCTCGACAATGACGGCAAGCTGGTCGTCGAGTCGACTATTCGGGTCAGTGCTTCGGGTGGCAAGCTGATGGTCCAGCGCGGCATGGAGCGCAACTCCTATATATGCAACCCGCGTTGCGAGCCGACCATCAGCCTCGGGGATGACAGCGGGTTCCTGATTGGCGCGGCTGCAATGGCTACCGCCCGGAATTCCGCCGCCCGCCTAGGCGGCAACCCGTAGGGCACCCCGCCGCCACATGGTTAAGCAATGCCTGAATCATTGCCCGCGCCCGCTCCAGACGCACGTAACCAGATCGCAACTTATCAAGGTTAGCCTTGCCTCATTGTGAATGCTTCGTTCCTGCGGAACCTGCCCGCCTGGCTGGCAGCGCGGTGCGCGATTGAGGGGGCTGGCATGTCGGGTAGTTTGGAAGCAGGGAGCGCCGGCCAAAAAGCCCGCCCTGGATGCATGATCCGACTGGGCCGCCGGTTTACACGGGACCAGAAGGCATCGACAACGATTGAATTTGGTTTTGTGATCGTACCATTTTTCGCCCTGTTGTTTTCTGTGTTCGAAAACGGCTTCCTGCTGATGGTGGATGATGGCATCGCCCAGGCCAACACGACGGCGGCCCGTCAGGTGCTGATTGGCACCGTGCAGAATGACACGACGATCACCACGGCGGCCCAGTATCTTGACAAGATGATCTGCAATCCTGCGGCACCGATGACCAGAGTGCTCCCGGCCTATATTGACTGCTCGAAAGTCGTGGTGGATGTGCGGGCGCTTCCGGCGGGCAGCAACAGTTTCAATGCAACAGCGCAGGCGCTGGATTTCTATACTGTGGCCAACACCAACAAGTTCTGCCCGGGCGACCCCGGCGGCATTGTCATGGTCCGCCTGATGTATCCGATGCCCGCCTATTTTCCGGTCCTCACCACCGCCTGGATTGCCAACAACGGCAGCTCGTCCGCCGGGTTGCAAACCTACCGGGGTTCTCTGGTTCATATTACCCTGAGTACCTCGGTGTTCCAGAGCGAAGCCTTCATCAACAGCGGCGGAATTAAGCCGGGATGCTGACAGGCTGATTGGCGAAAGGAGTTTAACTGTGACCAAATTCAAGGTTCTGGCCCAATTTAGCCGGCAGCTGGGCTGCCTGCGCCGCGAGGAGCACGGCGTAGCGGCGCTCGAATTCGCGCTGATCCTCCCCTTGATGTTGCTGATGTATTTTGGTTCTGCCGAACTGACCAAGGGCATTCTGGTCAATCGCAAGGTGACGATTGCCGCCAGGTCGCTTTCTGATCTGCTGGCGCAGAAGCCCAATGCCATTACCGATGCAGATGCTACCCAGATATTTAACGCCGCCATTGCGGTGATGGGCACTGATTCAGCTGGCCTGAAAATGACCCTGTCCAGCATCAAGTTTGTGCTGAAGACCAACAGCACGACCCAATATGATGCCAAGACCATGTGGTCCGTCACAGGTTCCGGCAACAGCCTGCGGGCGTGCGGTGTGCTGACACCCGACAATTCCACGGCACTTGCACCCGATATTACCAAAGTACCTTCGGGCTTCTATACCGGGGGGGGGACAATTGTCGTGGCCGATGTCACCTACACCTATCCCTCGCCCTTCAACATCAGCACCCCGTTCTATTCGTCGCCAGGGACGCTGACTTTCCAGCGCGCCTATTTCAATACGCCGCGCATTTTGACCTCGCTGGCCTATTCCGGCTCCAACGCAACCCAATGCCCCTGAGGGCGTTGCGCCCGGTCCGTCAGATGGTCTGGTTATAGGCCCCGACTTCGGGATTACGGCGAAGCACTGCATCCAGCGCGTGGAACATGTCGCGCATCCTGGCTTCCGATACCGGGCTTTCCACCACCACCACCAGTTCCGGCTTGTTGGAAGAGGCCCGCACCAGTCCCCAGGTGCCATCTTGCGTGGTGACGCGGATGCCGTTGACGGTGACGAGGTCGCGGATATTTTGTCCGGTGAAGGTCTCGCCTCTGGCAAACATTTCCTGAAACGCCGCAGTCACCTTTTCGGCAACACCATATTTCAGTTCGTCATCGCAATGCGGCGACATGGTGGGTGAACCCCAGGTTTTCGGCAAGTCGTGGTAGAGGTCGCCCATCGTCTTGGCGGGGTTGCGGTCCAGCATGTCCAGCACGTGCAGCGCGGTCACCAGCCCGTCGTCATAGCCGCGCCCGACCGGCGCGTTAAAGAAGAAGTGACCGGACTTCTCAAACCCGGCCAGCGCTTTCAGGTCACTGACCCGGCGCTTGATGTGGGAATGCCCGGTCTTCCAGAAATCCGCCTTGACGCCATTGGCAATCAGCACCGGATCGGTGGCAAACAGGCCGGTGGATTTGACGTCCACGACAAAGGTTGCGGCAGGATGGAGTTTGGACAAGTCGCGCGCCAGCATCACGCCGATCTTGTCGGCAAAAATCTCCTCGCCCTGGTTGTCGACGACGCCGCAGCGGTCGCCGTCTCCGTCAAAGCCAAGGCCGACATCTGCGCCGCTCGCCCGCACTGTCCCGGCCATGGCGTGCAGCATTTTCAGGTCTTCGGGGTTGGGGTTGTATTTGGGGAAGGTGTAGTCGAGGTCGCAATCCATCCGCACCACCTCGCAGCCCAAAGCCTCCAGCACCTGCGGCGCAAAGGCACCCGCTGTGCCATTGCCGCAGGCGCAGACCACCTTGAGCTTGCGCTTGATTTTGGGCCGGTTGGTCAAATCGTCGATGTAGCGCTGGGCGAAATTCTCCACAAAATGGTATGAACCGCCGGTAACCAGCCGGAACCTGGCCGCCAGCACAATTTCCTTCAGCCGCCCCATCTCGTCCGGGCCAAACGTCACCGGGCGCTGCGCGCCCATTTTCACGCCCGTCCAGCCATTGTCATTGTGCGAGGCGGTGACCATGGCGACGGCTGGCACATCCAGCGCAAACTGGGCGAAATAGGCCATCGGCGACAGGGCGAGGCCAATGTCATGCACCTTGACGCCGGAGGCCATGAGGCCGGTGACCAGCGCGTATTTGATCGAGGAGGAATAGGCGCGAAAATCATGGCCGGTCGCCAGTTCCGGCTTGACGCCCATTTCATGCAGCAGCGTACCCAGCCCCATGCCCAGCGCCTGCACGCCCATCAGGTTGATTTCCTTGCCAAACAGCCAGCGCGCATCATATTCGCGAAAGCCGGTGGGCTTGACCATAGGCAGGGATTCAAACGCGGCTGTGTTGGGAAACAATTGCGGTTGCGGAATGGGAAACATGATTCGTCCTCTGCGCCAGATGCGTGTGCATAGCATTGGCGCAGGGAAATAGCAGGCGGGGCAACTCTATTGCTTTAGCACCAGACGGCCCTTGCTCACCTCGAATGAGGAAATGCGGTTGAGAAAGCTCATGCCGAGCAGCGACTCGTTCAGCGCTCCCCGGGGCATGATCACGGCATCGGCAAACTGGACTTCCACCTGGCCGAGCTTGACGGATTTCAGCTGCACCCGTGCGCCATAGGCTGTGCCATTGGCGGTGGACATGGCGATACGAAATTCCGACGGCTTGGGCACCACGTTCAGCTTGAGGGCGTCCTCATAGGTCAGGGCGATAATGGAGGCGCCGGTGTCTACCATCACGGCAATCAGCTGGTGATCGATTTCGGCGTTGGTGTGGTAATGGCCGCTGCGGTCGGCGTAGAGTTCGCTTTGCCGTTGGGCACTTGCAACGGCAGCGGGCAGGGGGACGCCGGCACCGTTGATTGCCGGGCTGCGCGCCAGAAATTGCGTCAGAACAATTGCAAACGCCCCGATAAAGAGCGAGGATTTAATTACAGTACTGAACATGTCCGGTCCGCCGCGATGCACAGAAAGCGGCTGCCTCATGCACCGCACGTCTGCATATTGGCAGAGATTGACTTCCGCACCGTTAATGCTGGCCGGGAACAATAGTTACTGTTGAAGCTGCCCCGCGACCAGTGCCTTAATCTGCGCCGCGAACGGCACACTTGGCTGCGCGCCGCGTTGCGTGCAAGCCAGGCTCCCAGCCGCCAGCCCGTGCCGCAAGGCGGCCTCAAACGTCATCCCGGTGTCCAGAGCTGCGGCAAACGCACCCACAAAGCAATCTCCCGCCGCCGTCGTATCGATGACATCGACCTTGAAGGCGGGCAGGGCGAAGCGCTGGCCTTCCTGCCAGGCTATTGCCCCGGCTGGCCCCAGCGTGACAATGCAGGCCGCACCCCCCCGCCGAAAGACTTCCGCCGCCAGCGCCTCATGGCCGGCGTCCGCCAACTCCAATGCGTGTGCCAGCAGCAGCGCCTCATGCTCGTTGAGGATGAGAATATCGACCAGCGCCAGATAGGATGCGGGAATGCCGCCGCCGGGTGCCAGGTTCAAAATGACTTTTGCGCCCGCCGCCCGTGCGGCCCCGGCCGCCGCCTCGCCTTCCGCATCCGGAATCTCCCGTTGCAGCACCAGCCAGTCGCCCGTGGCGAAGGTGATGCCGGACAATTGAGCAGCCCGCGCGAATGCATTGGCCCCCGCCGCCACCGTAATCGCATTCTGCCCCGCCGCATCCACCGCGATAAAGGCCGCACCTGTTGGCACGTCCGTTTGCGCCACGCAGGTGAGGTCAACCCCGTCCGCCCGCAATTGCGCCAGCGCGGGCTGGGCAAATCCGTCGCGCCCGACAGCCCCGGCCATTAAGACGCGCGCCCCGGCCCGCCGCGCCGCCAGCGCCTGATTGGCCCCCTTGCCGCCGCAGATCATCTCGTAGGACGGTCCAAGCACGGTCTCGCCCGGTGCGGCAATCCGCTCCACTCGCGCCACCAGATCTATATTGACCGAGCCGAAGACGACAATCATGCCGCAGCTCCCGCCGCCGCCCGCCACGCCGCCACAAAAGCCCGCGCCCGTTCGCCCACTGCCGCCACGCCAAGCCCCGGCTTGAACAGGGCCGAGCCGATGCCAAACCCGTGCACCGCTCCGCCCACCCATTGCGGCAGGCTGGCGATGGAGACGCCGCCCACCACGATCAGCCGCGTGCCCGCAGGCAATATTGCCGCCAGAGCGCGGGCCGAGGCGGGAGTCACCAGCTCGCCTGGAAACAGCTTGAGACCATGTGCCCCGGCCTCCAGCGCCAACGCCGCCTCGGTTGGCGTGAAGCAGCCGGGCAGTGACACCAGCCCGAGCGCCCGCGCCTTGGCGATAACGCGCGGATTGGTGTTGGGCGAGACGATCAGCTTGCCCCCCGCGCCTGCCACCGCATCCGCTTCGGCCTCCGTCATCACCGTGCCTGCCCCCACCAGCGCCCGCCCGTCCAGCGCTTTGGCCATCCGGGCGATGCTGTCCAGCGGTTGCGGCGAATTGAGCGGCACTTCGATAAGTTGAATGCCCGTAGCCATCAGGGCTTCGCCGACGGCGACAGCCTCGCCAGGCACGAGCCCGCGCAAAATCGCCACCAACGGCATATGGGCAAACATTTGATTGAACAGGTGAATGGTCATGCAAATCCTTTGTCGCGAGATGCCATTTTGGCTGACACTATGGTCAATGTCATCAAAAATGGACAGGAATTGCCACCTTTTAAATTGCGCAGGCCGCATCCCTTATCTATACTTGTTATATGGATCATTCCGTTGTTGCCAGTCACCGCCCCCCTGTCGCCATCAGTCAGATGGCTAAACCCGCGCGCGACGGAAATATCGCGATTCGGGAGGAGTTCGACGCTGCCTTGGCCACGGGTAGTGTGGCTGCGTGGGATCTGTTTATCGCCCGCCATCCCAAATCGCCGCTGCTACCGCAGGCTTTGGCGGAGCGGGCCAGGCTGTTGACCAGGTAAGCTGAGTACTTTGCAAGCCATTCCCTCCCAAACACAGCCCTCCGCAGGACTTTTACCATGAAAACCACTCCGTCAGCCATTGTCGCCGCTTCGGGTAACCTCGCCATTGATGGCATTCTGGGCGGGTCGAAATGGGACGCCCTGACGTTCACCTATGCCTTTCCGCAGGATGCAACGTCCTATGGCGATCCCGTAGCTTATTCGGACGCCAAGGAGCCACAGTCTTTTGTGCCGGTTTCCGCCGCGCTTCGGGCCGTCGTGACGACGATGGTGAAAAACTTGGCCCAGTTCACGAATGTGACCTTTACGCAGGAAACCAACGCGGCCAATTTTGGCACCAGCACGTTCCGGTTTGCTAGTGCCACCAGCGCAGTCGCCGTGCCCACCGCACAGGCCTATTTCCCTGGCGCCAGCAATTCGGCGGGCGACGAATGGTTTGGCCCGACAGCCGCCTATACCAATCCCCAGCTGGGAGATTACGGGTGGGACACGGTGTTCCACGAAATGGGCCATGCTCTGGGTTTGAAGCATCCCCACGATACCGGCGGCACCTATGTGGTTCCTGCCAACCAGGATGCGATGGAACTGTCCATCATGAGCTACCGCAGCTATGCAGGCGGCAGCGTTACAGGCGGTTATACGAATGAAACCGGCGGCTTTGACCAGACCTTCATGCAAAATGATATTGCGGCGCTGCAATATATGTATGGTGCCAATTTTTCCGGGCCGAAGAACAACATTTATTCGTTTTCCTCCACCACCGGCGAAATGTCGATCAATGGCGTGGGCCAGGGTGTGCCGACGGATAACCGCATCCTGCGCACGATCTGGGATGGCGGTGGCCATGTCACCTATGATTTTTCGGGCTATGCCACGAATGAGATGATTGATCTCAACCCTGGCAAGGCCTCCATCCTTTCCCCGGTGCAACTCGCCAATCTTGGCAATGGCAATTTTGCCAAGGGCGAGATCTACAACGCCCTGCAATTTGGCACAGACACGCGCTCTCTGATTGCCAATGTGAAGGGCGGATCGGGCAATGATACCATCGCCGGCAATGCGGCTGACAATGTCATCAATGCAGGCGCTGGCCTGAACTATGTGGACGGGGCGGGCGGGGTCAACACGATTGACTATTCAACTTCCGCTACCAAAGTCTACGCCGATATCGGTGCCAATTCCGCCTATCACGACACTGCCCAGCAAGACCATCTGGTCAATATCCAGAATGTCATTGGCACCAATTTTGGCGACCGGATGTACGGGACGGCGGGAGACAATATTTTCACCCTCGGCACCGGACAGAACATTGTCTACGGCCAGGGCGGCTCGGACACGGTGAACTATTCCAAAACATCTTCGCTTTTGTATGTCGATCTTGATGCGTTTTACGTCACGCATGATGGAACGATTGATTACCTGACCGGAATCTCCAACGTCACCGGCAACAATACCAGCGGCGACCGTTTCTACGGAACTGCTGGCAACAACATCTTCACCCTCGGCACCGGGCAGAATATCGTCTACGGCAAGGGCGGGTCGGATACGGCGGATTATTCGGCGGGATCGTCCCAGCTTTATGTCGATCTTGGTGCTTTTTACGCCACCCATGACGGAACCACCGATTACCTGACCGGCATCTCCAATGTCACTGGCAACAACACCAATGGCGACCGTTTCTACGGAACCGCAGGCAACAACACCTTCACCCTCGGCACCGGCCAGAACATCGTCTACGGCCAGGGCGGGATTGACAGTGTGAATTATTCGCACGCCGCCACCGCCATTTATGCGGACATATACTCAGCCGGGGGCTCGGGCCATGCCACCCATGACGGCACGACGGATTATCTGGCGGGGATCACCAATGTCACCGGCTCGGCCCAAAATGACCGCATCTACGGAACCCGCACCGGCAATGCGACGCTGGATGGCGGGGCGGGCAATGACACAATCTATGCCTTTGGCGGCGGCAATTCGGTGTTTGGCGGGCTCGGCGACGACGCATTGGTCGGCCTGGGCAATGACACGCTGACCGGCGGGGCGGGGGCCGACCGCTTCTACCTTCAGACTCCTGGCGTGACCGCCGACACACTCACCGACTTTTCCGCCGCGCAGGGCGATCATATCCTGGTGCGCGAGTTGCTCTTTGGCAGCTATATGGCAGGCGATGCCGTCAGCCTCGTCACCGGCACCACCGGCGCAGCCATGCTGGCGGCCACCACACAGGGCTTCGGCTTCGACACCGGCACGGGAGACCTGTTCTTCAAGGCCAGCGGCACCACCAGCACCGTGGCGCATCTCACCGGAGTTGCCACGCTGTCGGCGACGGATATTGTGGTCTACGGGGGGTAGCAAGACCGGACCGCGCATTCCAGTGCGCCATCCGGACCGCGCACTTCCAGTGCGCCCTTGCGCGGCAGTGAGGCGAAACAAACCGGGCAGCATTGAGGTGGCGCACAGGGCGCACTGGAAGTGCGCGGTCCGGAGGGCATGTCTCCCAGGCTAGCTCGCGTCGGGCACGCCGGGGTCGCTCAGGCCGTGCATCCGGTCGGCGGCGGTCATGGCAAAGCGCAGCAGCACGGCGCGGCGGGTGGCGGGTGCCATCCGGTGCTCGGCGGCCTCGCGCACCAGATGCGCGCCATAGGCATCGGCCAGGATCAGCCCGGCTTCGCCGGGGATGATTTCCGGCGGCACGGTTTCGGGAATCGCGAAATACAGCCGGTCACAATGCGCCCGGTAATCCCGCCATTTCTGGTCCGCCCGAAAGTCGGCGATGGAGGATT
This sequence comes from Hyphomicrobiales bacterium, assembly GCA_043784745.1. GTDB lineage: Bacteria > Pseudomonadota > Alphaproteobacteria > Rhizobiales > Beijerinckiaceae > JAYVYA01. The sequence continues at coordinate 268 of JAYVYA010000454.1, read as the reverse complement.
TGATCTCGACAATATGCACGGTGCCATCGGGATGCAGCGCCACAATATCGGCGCGGCGACCCGACAGCAGCCCCAGTTCCGTCACGCTGGAAAAGCCGTGCCCCCGCAGCATCCGCCGCACCCCGCGAGCCACCATTAGCGCCGTCTCTGACTGGCGCCCGTCCACAGGGGCTTGTGGATTGATGACGCGCATCGCCTAATCCGTCACCGCCCAGCACGCGACCATCTGCTCGCCCCGCGCTTCCAGCCTGGGCGCTTCAAACCGGCA
>JAYVYA010000453.1:0-11899 GCA_043784745.1 Hyphomicrobiales bacterium | reverse complement strand
CAGGGCGCAGCATTATGGTGGGAGACAGCAACACCGACATCCTCACCGCCCGCGCCGCCGGTGTGCCGGTGGTGGCAGTGGATTTTGGCTATACCGAAGTGCCGGTGCGGGAACTGGGGCCGGACCGGGTGATTTCGCATTTTGATGATTTATGGGAGGCGGTGCAGGGGCTGGGAGCGGGTAATTTCGCCGCGCAAGTTTGCCCGCTTGACGAACCGGCCCCCCACCCCCTAAAAGCCAGCCACGCGGGCGCGTAGCACAGCGGTAGTGCGTTCCCTTCACACGGGAGAGGTCACAGGTTCAATCCCTGTCGCGCCCACCATCTATCTTGTTGATATTGCTCTTTCCTTCTCCCCCTGCGGGAGAAGGTGGCCCGTTTGGGCCGGATGAGGGGTAGCGCCAAGCGCATGATGCTGAGTGCGAATTGCGAATTGCGAAATATGATCCTGGATCAATCATTTAGCCTGCTTCGCATACCCCTCATCCGGCGCTTCGCGCCAGCCTCGAACGCAGGGGGAGAAAGAAAGTGGCGGCTGATTCACAGAAAATGCATCATGCTCCAGGTTTCAGATTGACCCCGAAAGTGTCGATCAAGCACCTGAAAGCAGAACGGCACGCGCCGCGATATTGTTGACCCCTGGGACGCGACGTGCCAGCGTAAGGTGCGTTAAAAACGCGCGTTCCCAGGGGCGAGGCGGCGCATCGCGGCAATTGCTTCTGCCACCATGCGCACGACAATCTCGCCCGCACCGGGAATATCACGGATCAGGCCGGTCGCCTCGCCTACCCAAACGCCCGCTTTGTCCGCATCCCCTGCGACAAATGCCGCCATATATTCACCGGCATAGGCGGTGAGTTCGGCGCGCATTTGCTCCTCGCGCCCGGCAAAACGCCGGGTAAACTCATTTTGCAGCACACGGGCATCGAACTCCGGCGGCCAGCCGAGTTTTCGGGCGACATCGGTCGCGGTCTGGCGCACCGTTTGGTCACCGCTGGCGGCCAGCGCCGCGGCATGGTGCTGGCGCGCCACCAAAGCCTCGCGGCTGGCCCAGAAGCGCGAGCCAACCAGCACGCCATCCGCCCCCAGCATCAGGGCCGCCGCCAGCCCGCGCCCGTCGGCAATGCCGCCGGCGGCCAGCAGCAGGGTATCCGGGCGCTGCGAGGCAATCAGGTCCGCCACCTCCGGCACGAGCGTCATCGTGGCGCGCCTGGCCCCGTGGCCCCCCGCCTCGCTGCCCTGCGCCACAAGGATATCGGCTCCGGCGGCCAAAGCGGCGCGGGCCAGCACGACGGTTTGAACCTGACAGATCAGCAAAGTGCCAGCCGTGCGGATTTTGTCCGCAAACGGGGCGGGATCGCCGAAGGACAGCATCAAGGCCCGTGGTTTGTGCGCCAGCGCCAGATCCAGCACCTGCGGTTTGCTGGCCAGTGACCAGGTGATGAAGCCGCAGCCAACCGCCTGGTTGCTCGCCGCCGCAAATTGCTGCTCCAGCCATTCCCCGTCACCATAGCCCCCGCCAATCAGGCCAAGCCCGCCCGCTGCGCTCACCGCCGCCGCCAGCGTTCCGCCCGCCGCCATCGCCATGGGGGCGCTGACGATGGGGTGGGCAATGCCCAGCCGCTGCGTCAGCCTTGTGTGCAAACGCGGTTCATCCGCCATGGGCAAACTCCCAATAAAGCTTCCTGGCCCGCGAATAGAGCGGGCCCGGCTGCAAATGCCTCTCGCCAATGCGGGTAACGGGCATAACCTTGCCGTAATTGCCCGCCTGGAAAATCTCGTCCGCCTCCTCAAACTGGCGATAGCCGAGCATGGTCTCGCGCACCTCCACGCCCGCATTGCGCAGCAATTTGATCACGCGCTGGCGGGTTATGCCGTTGAGGAAGGTGCCATTGGGCGCGGGCGTCATCACCACCCCATCCCTGGCCATGAAAATATTGGCCGTGGCAAGTTCGGCAATATTGCCGAGCATGTCAGCCATCAGGCAATTCTGGAAGCCGCGGGATTGCGCCTCCAGCATGGCGCGGCCATTGTTGGGGTAAAGGCAGGCGGCCTTGGCATTGACGGGGGCTGATTCCGCTGTGGGCTTGCGGAAGGGCGAGAGGGTGATCGCCGAACCTGCGGGCTTGGGCATGGGCGCTTCATAGATGCACAGGCAAAACCGCGTCGATTCCGGGTCCGGCGGCACCGAGGTCGCGCCGCTGGCTTCGGCCCAATACATCGGGCGGATGTAAAGCTCCGGTTTTGGCCCGAATTTAGCAATCCCCTCATGTGCCAGTGCAATGATCCGGCTGACCGGCAGGGTCGGCTTCAGCCACATGTTGGTGGCTGAAAGGTTGACGCGGGCACAATGCAGGTCAAGGTCCGGCGTCACGCCCTCGAAGGCACGGGCCCCGTCAAACACCATCGAGGCCAGCCAGAAGGCGTGGGCGCGGGGGCCAAGAATGGGCTTGTTGCCCTCCTGCCATGCTCCGTCTATCCAGGTCCAGGTTTGCGACCATTCGGCCATTGTTATCATCTCCTGCGCAAGCGTTTGTGCTATTGCCTGATCAAAGGCGATTTGAGTGCAAGGGGCAAGCCATGACAGACGTTCCGCTCTATGTTTTTGATGCCTATGGCACCTTGTTTGACGTCCATTCCGCCGTTGCCCGCCACCGCGACGCCATTGGGCCGCAGGCGGAGCGGCTTTCGGAGCTTTGGCGGACCAAGCAGCTGGAATACAGCTGGGTCTTGAGCCTGATGGGCGAATATCGCGATTTTTGGGCGCTGACCGAGGAGGCGCTGGATTTTGCCGCCGCGCGCTGTGGCGGCATTTCGGCGGCAGTGCGGTCCGGTTTGCTTAGCGCCTACCAGACGCTGGAAGCCTATCCCGACGCAATGCCCTGCTTGACCCGGCTGAAAGCACGCGGCGCGAAAACCGCCATCCTCTCCAACGGCTCCCCGGCCATGCTGGCGGCGGCAGTAGAAAGCGCCGGGCTGGCGGGATTGGTTGATGCGTGCCTGTCGGTGGACGCTGTGCGGGTGTTCAAGACAGCGCCGGCAGCTTACGGGCTGGTGGAGGCGCATTTTGGCGTGCAGCCGGGGGGCGTTTCCTTCCAGTCTTCCAACCGCTGGGATGTGGCGGGGGCGGCGCGGTTTGGCTTCTGCGCTTTGTGGATCAACCGGACCGGGATGCCGGAGGAATATGCCGGCTGGGCGGCGGCGAAGGTGCTTGGCGGATTGGCAGAGGTGTGAATACGCCAGAATGTGGTGACAGGTGTAACGGAAATGTTGTGTTTTCGCCCGAATTCCAGCATTTTCCGGATAGCCAGTTGTGCACAATGCAGCTAGGGTTCCGTCCGGACGAACTAGGTATCCTCCACGTGAAAAACTACGCTTTCGCAGGCATGCTGGCTGCCACATGTTTTGCTGCCCCCGCCATCGCTGCAGAAGTTGCGCCTGAAATTGGCGCTGTCGATGCGTTCCAGGCCTTGTTTGGCAAATATCCCGGCTTGCGCCTCAACCACGCCAAAGGCATTGTGCTGGAAGAACCCCGTCTCTGTCTACACAACCCGGAAACCCTGCGATGACCAACAAAGCCCGCTTCGAACTCTATGCCTTCTGGCGCACCTCCGCGACTTACCGCGTCCGCGTGGCACTCAACCTCAAGGGGTTGGCGGCGCAGGAGCATTTCATCAATATGGATGCTGGAGAAAACCGCAGCGAGGCCTTTCTGAAAATCAACCCGATGGGGGCCATACCCGCGCTGATCGACCATGCGCCCGGCGCGCCCGCCGGGGTGATCACCCAGTCCCAAGCACTGCTGGAATTTCTGGAGGAGGTCCACCCCGCCAATCCGCTGCTGCCCGCCGACCCGCATGGCCGCGCCCGCGTGCGCTCGCTGGCGGCCATGCTGGTGGCCGACACCCACCCGCTGGTGACCGGGCGGATCAAGAAGTATCTCGTTGGCGGCGGGTTCATGGACGATGCGGCGTTCAAGGCCTGGCAGACCAACTGGTTCAGCGTGGGATTGCAGGCGTTTGAGGCGCGGCTGGCCGGGGAAGCGGCCACCGGGGCATATTGCCACGGCGATGCCATCGGCATGGCCGACATCTGCCTCGCCAGCATTGTGGTGGTGATGCGGGTGTTCAAGATCGAGGTGGCCGGCATTCCGCATATTGAGCGGATCATGGCGAAGCTGGATGCGCACCCGGCCTTTGCCAAAGCCGCGCCGATGGCCCAGGCGGGTGCGCCGGTGCTGTAGCGGAGGTCGCTGCCCCAGACAGGGGCAAGTTCACACTGCTGGCCCACGCCGTGGACATATGGACCTCTTGGGAACGCAATGCGTATTGCAATCCTGCTCCACATGTTGGACTTCCCCGGCCTTATTCCGCCGCCACCGCCCGCGCCTTTGTGTCCGCCATCCGCGCCAGCACATCCAGTATCTCTATGCCCACCAGCCGCCCTTCCGCATCGTAATCCAGCATGATGCCGGGCGCGACTTCGCTTGTATGGTCGGATTTTGATGATTCCGGCGCCAGCCAAATAAACATGGCATCTGCTTCCGGGTCGTAGCTGGTCTTAATCATGGCTGGCTCCTGCGCTTTGTGGCGTCCCGGTCTGGATAAGCCGTCAGTATTACGATATTTGGGCCGTCCGTCCAATGGACCACCCGAAGCACCCTTCCCTCAATTTCCGGGATCGCCCGGTAGGAACGGATTCTGTCGGGATGCTGAGCATCCATTTCCGTCCAGTCCGGGAACCGGACGGTCCTGATTACCCATTCCTGCGCGATGTTGCGCTTTTCCATGGCTTCAAGGGCATGCGGCAGAAACAGGATCATGGGCAAAATACCTACTCCACATCCTCCACCACACTTGTCGCCCCGCCATTGACCCGGTGCGCCAGCGAGGCTTCCATGAACGGGTCCAAATCCCCGTCCAGCACTTCATCGGGCGTGCCGCTGGTTAACCCGGAGCGCAAATCCTTCACCATCTGGTAGGGCTGCAGCACATAGGACCGGATTTGGTGGCCCCAGCCGATATCGGTTTTGGAAGCGCTTTCCAGATTTGCCCGCGCCTCGCGCTTCTCCAGTTCCTGCTCATATAACCTGGCCCGCAGCATGTTCCACGCCGTGGCGCGGTTTTTGTGCTGGCTGCGCTCCTGCTGGCAGGAAACCACGATGCCGGAGGGCATATGGGTGATGCGCACGGCAGAGTCGGTGGTGTTGACATGCTGGCCGCCGGCACCTGACGAACGAAAGGTATCAATCCGGCAATCGCTCTCGTTGACATCAATCTGGATATTGTCATCCACCACCGGATAGACCCAGACCGAGGCAAAGCTGGTATGGCGCCGGGCGCTGGAATCAAATGGCGAAATCCGCACGAGGCGGTGCACGCCTGATTCGGTCTTGGCATAGCCATGGGCATTGTGGCCCTTGATCAGCAGCGTCCCCGATTTCAGGCCGGCCTCGTCGCCCGCCGTCTCCTCGATCACGTCCACCTTGTATTTGCGGCGCTCGGCCCAGCGGGCATACATGCGAAACAGCATCCGCGCCCAGTCCTGGCTCTCGGTGCCGCCCGCGCCGGAATGGACCTCCAGATAGGTGTCATTGCCGTCAGCCTCGCCCGACAGCAATGCCTCGATCTGGCGGCGGGCGGTCTCGATTTTCATGGCTTTGAGGAGGGTGACGCCCTCCCTCTCGGTCGCAGCATCGCCTTCCATCTCGCCCAGTTCGACCAGCGTCACCGCATCGTCCAGCTCGGCATCCAGCCGGGTCAGCGAGCCGAGGCGGTCCTCCAGCCCGGTGCGCTCGCGCATCAGTTTCTGGGCGGCTTCGGCATCGTTCCACAGGGTTGGATCTTCGACGCGGGCGTTCAGTTCGGCAAGACGGCGGGTGGCAGTCTCAACGTCAAAGATGCCTCCTCAGCAGCCCCATGGACTGCTTGATGTCATCGATCAGGGCAACGGGTTCAGCGCGCATGTCTCATCCGGGGGGTGCAGCAGGAAGCGCAGACATAGGGGCTGCGGGGCGGGATGTAAACCCGGCCAGTGGGCGGCATAAACCTAGCGACTGGCTATGTTGGCGGCCAATCCAGGCCATGGCATCAGGGCCGTTTGAACCATGCCGATGCCGTCACCAACTTGGCAGGCCAAAGCGGGCAATGGTCCCGCGTCTGCATCCAACGCCCCACCCCGGGCGATAAATTTTCGGTGAAAGGCAAAATTCCTCTTTTATTTATTAGACTAAAAGCATAGTAATAAAGAGAAATCTGTTACATCCCCGCCGTTAGACGGCATTTGAGGAGGAAATAATGGACAACAATGGCCACGGTTCCGTTGGAACCCGCGAAGCACGGTTTACGTCGATTTTGCCGCCAGACCATTCCGGCTATGACGTGCAAAAGCTGTTTGAATTGTCGAAGATGATGACAGCGCCGTTCGATACGGTAAAAGACGGGCCCGACCCGGAAGAAAACCTGCTGGTTCCCGCCGGCTACACCTATTTCGGCCAATTCATCGATCACGACCTGACGTTTGACAGCACATCCTCGCTCAATTCCGATGATTTCAGCGGGCCGGGGGCCAAGGACCGGGTGCCAACCAATCTGCGCACGCCCAGGTTCGATCTCGACTGCGTCTATGGCGACGGGCCGGACGCGCAGCCGTTCATGTATGAAAAAGACGGTGCAACGCTGTTGACTGGCGGACCTGGGATTCCTGCCCACAAGGACGAGCATGGCGTGGACGTCCCCCTTTCTGCCGATGATGAGCTGCTGCGCGCGCCCAATGGACGCGCCATCATCGGAGACAAGCGCAATGATGAAAACTCCATCGTCAATCAGATCCAGCAAGGTTTCATCAGATATCACAATGCAGTGGTCGAAAAACTGAAGGCCGATGGTCCAGGAAAATGGAGCGACAAGACCAGCCTGTTCAATTCGGCCCGCAACGAAGTGCGCTGGACGTATCAGCGGCTGGTGCTGGAAGATTTTCTACCGCGGATCATCAAAAAAGAGGTGCTGGCTGGCCTAGCGGGTGCCAGCAAATTAGCGCGGCAGCATGCCTATGTGTTTTACACGGAGGATAAGCGTTCCAACCTGCCGCGCGAATTCGTGGCAGCGGCCTATCGCTTCGGACATTCCGGCATCCGCACCGGCTATCGCTTGAATGCGAACAACAACATGCCGAGCGAACCCGGGCGGTTTCTGATCTTTCCGGCAAGCGATGGCAGCGGGGACCCAAATGCTGGCAGCCTGCTCGGCTTTGATCCCCTGCCCAAGCACCATATGATTGATGACTGGGCGCGGTTCTTTACCGACAGGGAGCCTGGGTTTATTCCCCCGGAGGAGGGGGGCCGCAGCGCGGCCGCCGATGAGATAGCGCGGCCCAAGGTGCGGCTGCAATACGCCTACAAGATCGATAGTAGCCTGGTCGATCCCATCGGTGTTTTGCCGCCGAATGTCGCGGGCGCAGGCGCGACAGCAGAGGCTAAGGCGGCGATTGCGCCCAAAGCCTTGCCCGACGCGGCCGGGCGTCCGTCACTGGCGCTGCTGAATTTGCTGAGGGCCAATATGTACCGCATTCATGGCGGACAGGCCTATGCCTATCTGCTGCATGAGAAAATACCCGCAGCCAAGGCGCTGGACCCGAAATATCTTGTGGTGCGTGTGCCCACGAAAGTGGCAAACGAGTTTGTATTCCAGCAGATTGACCAAGCTTTCCTGCATGACACGCCTTTGTGGTTCTACATTCTGGCCGAAGCGCAGGCTTCCGTGGTGGATTATATCGAGACGGAAAAGAAAATCGGTAGAGGCAAGCCATTTCCGGATGACTTGTTGCTTACGGACGGCGGCGCGAAAACCCAGCTTGGCTGGGTCGGCGGGCGGATCGTCGGCGAGGTGATGTATGGCCTGATTGACTCAGACGCCGATTCCTTTGTCAACAAGGCACCGGTCGGATGGAGGCCCATGCTTGGCGGCAATGGCAAGCTGGTTCTCAAGAACCTGCTGTCGTTTCAATATCCATAGGGCAGGGCAATACTCGTCGGCGGCGGCCTCTATATCCGCCGCCGGTAAATCAGCACCAGATTCCGCACATAAATAAACACCGCCAGCACCTGGCCCATGATGATCACCGGCTCGCGCCGCTCAATGCCGTAGACCAGCGTCATCATGCCGCCGACAATGGACAATATCCAGAAGGCGAGCGGCACGGTGCTTTGCCCGGCCCGCTCGCTGGCAATCCATTGCACCAGAAAGCGGGCGGTGAAAATCAACTGGGCGATGATACCAAAGGCCAGCCAGAAATCGAATTTGGCGATGAAGACATCATAGACATAGGCCCAGATGTCATGGGGAAGGGAGTAGAGCATATCAAACCTCGCTCGCCTGCGGCACGCGCTTGCGGCGGCGGATCAGCCAGCGCACGCCCGCCAGATCAACAATGCCGACCCAGAGCCGGTCGAAAAAGCCGTAGTTTGAAACCCCGGTCAGGCGCGGGCGGTCCACCACATCCACCAGCGCCACCGAAAAACCCTCGCGCTTGACCAGGGCGGGCATAAAGCGGTGCAGCGCGTCGAAATAGGGCAGCGCGAGGTAGACCTCGCGGCGAAAACATTTGAGGCCGCAGCCGGTGTCGCGCGTGCCATCCGCCAGAAACCAGCCGCGCACGCCATTGGCGACACGGCTCTGGAATTTTTTGAAGCCGGTATCCTTGCGCCCGAGCCGCTGCCCCTGCACCAGCCCGCAGCCCGGCCCGGCGGCCTCCAACGCGGCGACCATGGCGGGGATGAAGGCGGGGTTGTTCTGGCCATCGCCATCCAGCGTCACCACCACGGGGGCGCGGGCGGCGCGCACGCCGGTGCGCACGGCGGCGGACTGGCCGCAGCTTTGCGCATGGAATATCTGGCGCAGGTGCGGGCGGGTGGCGGCGAGGCTTTTGAGCGTCGCGCCGGTGGCGTCGGTGGAGCCGTCGTTGACATAGATGATCTCGAACGGGGCCAGCGGGGTGCAGGCGGCTTCAATCTCGGCAACCAGCGGGGCGATATTGGCGGCCTCGTTGCGGACGGGGACGACGATGGTAATTTGGGGTGTTTCGATCATGGGGCGTCGTCTTGCCGCACATAGACGCCAATGTCGAGAGCCTTGCCGCCGTTGAGGTTGATTCCGGTGATGCGTTCTGACAGGCGGGCGCGTTTGTGATCGCGCAGGGCGGCGGTGAATGCCGGTTCCTGCGCGGCATCGACGGAGGCGATGCGGCAAGGGGCGGCATCCAGAAATTCAGCCGCCCCTGCACCGCTGGTCATAAACAGGTCTGTCCGGGTCAGGAACACCAGGCTGGGTTCGCGATAGCCCGTTGTGGCGGGCAACAGGGCGGGACAGTTTGTGGCAATGGCGGCAGCGCGGCCCCCGGCAAGTGCCATGCGGGTGGAGAGATTGAAGGGCATGAAAATGTCCGTAGCCAGCACCGATGAATAGGCCAACAATGCCATGACAAATGAAAACACAAATGTCTGGCCAGCAAGGTTGGCAAGCCTCCCGGCTATTGCATTCCTGCCCCCCACCATGGACAGAAGCACCAGGCCAAGCGCCAGCACAATGAACAAAAATTGCACGCCGGTTTTAAACCAGAGCATGGCAGCGATCGCCAGAGCGGGGAGTGCAAGACCCACCAGAGGGAGCAGCATGGCGACTGCTTTGCGCCACCGCGACTCCAGGTTCATCGCCCCCGCTTCAACCGCCATCGCCACCAGAACCGTAATTGCCGGATAGAGCGGAAGCACATAATGCGGCAGCTTTGTCGGCACCAGCTCAAACAACGCCCACGCGGGCACCAGCCATGCCAGCAGAAACGCCACTTTCGGCAAGCGCCCGTTGTTCCACACAAACGGCGCAGCCAGCGCGGCGAAGGGGGCCATGGGCCAGGCGGTGAGCCAGAACACGGTCAAGTAAGTCAAGGGCGGGGCGCCATGCGCTTCCTTGGCCCCGGCCAGCTTGTCCAGCATGTCGCCGCCAATCGCATCCGAGAAAAAGGCCCCGCTGGTTTTGATATAGATCAGCACCAGCCACGGCGCGGCAATGGCAGCGCACCACAGTAACCCCAGCACGGGGCGCAGCGGCAACAGCCAGCGGGCGGAACGGTCCTGCACCGACAAAACCACAGCCGCGAAAGCCGGGATCATCGGGGTGATCGGCCCCTTGACCAGAATGCCCGCCCCAATCGCCGTCCAGAAGATCGCCGCATTGGCGAAACTCCGGTCCTCCCGCAGCCGCAGCCGCGCCAGCGCCCCCATGGCGGCAACCACGGTGAGGGTGACGACGGCATCCGTTTTGGCCAGACGCGCCTCCACCCCAAGCAGGATCGTCGAGGCCAGCAGCATCGCGGCAATGAAGGCGTTGCGGCGCGTCACGAAGGGCAAAGCCGCCCAATAGGTCAGCAAAACCGCGCCAATGGCCCCAAACAAGGAGGGCAAACGATACAGCCAGATCGTTCGGCGCGCATCTGGCACGCCCAAAATTTCTCCTGCCCGCACCACTCCGGCCTGCAGCCAGTAAATCCCAACCGGTTTTTTGTTGCGCGCCTCGTCCTGAAAGCGGATGGCAACATAATCGCCGGTTTCCAGCATTTGCCTGGTCGCCTGGGCAAAGCGCGGCTCGTCCCGGTCCATGGGTGGAAGTGTGAAAAAGCCGGGGAGGAAGAGCACGAGCGAGAGCAGCACCAGCCATAGGCTGGCATTGGCATGGTTAACCATGGCTTTATCGTGAGGGCCGGGCGGGAATGAGATATCGGGCATTGGGCTCGCTGGCTGGTTGCTGGCAGCGGTTTGGTTTTCAAGCTTGTGGAAGACGAAGTCAAACAGGCTGGATTTCCGGCACTGCAAAATTCGGCTTGCAAACCCTTGCTAAATATTATTTTGAAAATACAATTAAATCAGTTAATCGTTTGGGATGAAGGCAAGCGGCAATCCAACTTGGCCAAGCACCATCTGGATTTCGCAAGTGTGGAAGGCGGGTTCGATTTTACGCGGGCTCTTGCCCTGCCCGCCCGGGACAGCAGCGGCGGTCGCAAGCGTCTGCGTCTGATTGGCGAACTGGACGGAAAATTGATCGCCGCGATCACCGTGTCACCGCTGGGCACCGAGGCTTTGTCGATCATTAGTCTGCGTCCAGCGAGCCAAATGGAGCAAGAATTGTATGAAAGATAAACAAGCACCCGGATATGTCCCCACTCCGCCCTATAGCCAGGCAGACTGGGATGATGTGTCTGACAATCCTGAATGGACGGCAGAAGAAATTGCCAGCGCCCGGCCCGCCCGTGAAGTCCTGCCCCGCACGCTCTACGATGCTCTCGTTAAACGTTACAAGGGCCAGCGCGGGCCACAGAAAACGCCCGTCAAAACGGCTGTGTCGTTGCGGCTGGACAAGGAAATTGTTGAGCATTTCAAGGCTGGCGGCACCGGCTGGCAATCTCGAATCAATGAAGCACTGAAAAAGGCAATTTGAAACTGCGTGAATTGGCGACCCCGGCAGGGTTCGAACCTGCGACCTGCCGCTTAGAAGGCGGCTGCTCTAATCCGCTGAGCTACGGGGCCGGATGTTGCCAGAACCCGTCAGTGGGTCCACTGGCCAAGGCGGCTGGTTTTGAAATTGTCAGAGTAAAGCTGGGTGCGGCGGGCCGCCTCCTTCGCCGGTTCCACCCGGCACGCGAGGCCGTTGCGGGTGCAATAGGCCACGGCCTCCGCCTCGTCGGCAAACCACAATTTAAGCTGCGCTCTGGTATCGCCCGACGAGGTCCAGCCCATCAACGGTTCCACTTCACGCGCCGATTCGGGCATGAATTCGAGCAGCCATGGTTTGGACCGCGACGAGGCAGACTGGGTGGCGGTCTTGGATGGTTTGCTGATGCGGGCGATCATGC
>JAYVYA010000452.1:0-1634 GCA_043784745.1 Hyphomicrobiales bacterium | reverse complement strand
GAATTGCTGAAATACCGGCTCGGCGACCAGGAGGAATATCGTTCGACGGTAAAGTTCGGAAATTCCGTTCGCGGCCTGACTGGGCAAAAGCTTTTGCCTCAATCTGACAAGCTTCTCGAAGATCAAATTATTGCGCTGCAATACAAGCTTGGGGCCGAAGCCCAGCGCCCATACGCCCTTCAACAAGAGCAAACCCGCAACCGCCTCTCGCTGGAAGCCCAGCCCATTGTTGACCGCAACAATGACGAGCCGGAAAAGCTGCGCAAGCTGGTGCAGGACCGGGCCTTGCTGAATGATGCGATGCAAAAGGGCATTGACCTTGGCCCCGGCGCGACGGGGGCATTTGAGCGGCTGAATTCGCAGATCAACAATTTCACCTGTTCAGCCCAGCGCGCGGCACAGGAAGGTGATTTGCAGGTCAGGTCTATTCAGGCGTGGACCCTATCGGAGAAAATCGCGGTTGACGTGGAGCGTGCGCGCACGGCGGCTGTGAATGCGGGCAAGGATGCTCTCACCACCTCCATTGATGCGGAAAACGCCCGGAACGCGGCGATTGCGCGGGCGAATGATACGGCAAGCAAAGCCCTGATTTCCGCAAAGGACCAGCTTTCACTGGTTGGCCTCAACCCGCATGACCGGGCCGTGAAAGAGCGCGAAATCAAATACCGCGACCTGCAAGAGCAAAACATTCTCGACAAGGGCGATACGACCGGACTGCGCATCAAGGGCGACCAAGCCACAGCGGGCGGTGCGACAAGCCCGGCAATCCAGGCGCTTGCACAGGCATTGCAGGCCGGAAATGTGCCCGGCGGCTTTGGCCGTGTCACGGCCTTCAATGATGAATATCATCAGGGAACAGGTTCGCAGCATGCCAAGGGCTTGGCGGGTGATTTCACGCTGAACGACCCCTCGCAATCGGCGGCTGCGGCGGAATATGCGCGCGGGCTGTTGCGGTCCAGGGGCTATGCTGACAACCAGTTCCGGGTGATAGACGAATATGCCAGTCCTTCCGCCCGTGCGACCGGGGGGCATATCCACTACCAGTTGAACGGCGATGGCGGCGGGCCTGCAACGGCGGCTGTGGCGGGAACCGGCAACGGCGATCTTCGCCAAGCCAAAGCGGCAGACGCACTGGCCCAAAACCGGAGCGAGCGGGATGTCGTAATCAAAGCCGCGAACGACAATATTGAGCGGCAAAACAAGCTTCTCGACGTGCAAATCAGCACATTCGGCAAGTCAACCTATGAAATCAACCGCGCGGCCAAGGCCCAGGAATTGATGAACCAGTTCGCGGAGCAGGGCGTTCCTGTGAATGGCGCGCTTCGCCAATCCATCGACAGCATTGCCGACGCGACCGGCGCACTCGCCCAAAAGCAGGAAGACGCCAAGATTTCGCAGCAAAAACTGATTGCTGGGATGGATGATATTCGCGGCATTGCGCGCGGGGCACTCGGCACGTTCGTGGACGATCTCACCAAGGGAAAATCCGGCGCTGTGGCCTTGCGTGATGCTCTGGCCGGGGTAGGGCAAAAACTGCTTTCGCTGGGCGAAGATGCTATTATCGCCAACCTGTTTGGCAAGTCTGGCACGGGTGGCGGGGGGTTGTTCGGCGGCTTCCTGTCAAGCCTGTTTGG
>JAYVYA010000451.1:0-4437 GCA_043784745.1 Hyphomicrobiales bacterium | reverse complement strand
TTCTATGAGCGGATTGAGAATCGGTGTCGGGCCCAGCTTGCGATCGGGGCGAAACGGATGTGAACCTTCGCGGACGCTCCAGCCGTAATTGCCCCCGCGTTCGATTTTGTAGACCGACTCCCAGAGATCTTGACCGACCTCGCCGGCCCACAAATCTCCGGTTTGCCGATCGAAGCTGAACTTCCATACCTGCCGTAGTCCATAGGCCCAGATTTCGGGCCGCGCCCCTGGTGTTTTGATGAACGGGTTATCTTTGGGAATGCCGTACTCTTGTCCGGCGTCGGGGTGATCGACGTCAATTCTGACCATGCAGGCCAGCGTATCGCTCAGATCCTGCCCTGTTTGCAACTCGTCGGCAATGCCGCTGCCGTCGCCGCACGACAGATACAGGAAGCCATCTTTTCCGAACGCCAGGCAGCCGGCATTGTGTCCGCCCGATGGCCATTCAAAGATAACCTTCTCTGATTCAGGATCGCAGCGCCAGGGGTGGTCTTTGCCAACCTGGAAACGGGAGATGCGGCTCCCCTTGGCGATCAATCCGCGCGCGATCATGTCCGCGACAACCTGCTCCGCCAACTCGCTGGCTTCGGCTGTTTCAGTGTCCAGCCTGATTTCAGCCTTGTCCGGCGCTTCATAGGGCTGGTCGATGCCGGTGAAGTTGCGGATTTGCCCCGCCAGCGCTTTTTTGTAAAGCCCTTTCGGGTCGCGGGCAATGCAGGTCTCAATCGGCGCATCGACGAAAATCTCGACAAACTCGCCTTCCCCGGCCAGATCGCGCACCATCAGCCGGTCGGCCCGGAACGGCGAGATGAACGAGCACAGCACGACCAGCCCCGCCTCAGTCATCAGCTTGGCGACTTCGCCCACGCGGCGGATATTCTCCACCCGGTCGGCATCGGTAAAGCCGATATCCTTGTTGAGGCCGTGGCGCACATTGTCGCCATCCAGCATCAGCGTATGGACGCCGCGCGCATTCAGTCTGGTTTCAACCAGATTGGCGATGGTGGATTTGCCGGACCCCGACAGCCCGGTAAACCACAGGATGGCCGGCTTGTGGTGTTTTAACGCCGAGCGCGCCGCTTTCGTCACCGCCAGGTCCTGCCGGTGGACATTGGTGGCGCGCCGCAAGCCAAAGGCAATCATCCCCGCCGCTGCCGTGGAATTATTGTCGCGGTTGATCAGGATGAACGCGCCGGTCTGGTGGTTCTCGCCATAGGGGTCAAAGGCTATGGCGGAGGCGGCGGCGAGGTTGCAGAAGCCGATTTCGTTCAGCGCCAGGGTCTTGGCCGCATGGCTGGACTGGGTGTTGATATCGACGCGATGCTTGATGTCCGTCACTGTCACCGGCACGCTGCGGGTGCCGGTTTTCATCAGATAGGAGCGCCCCGGCAACAGCTTGTCCTCGCTCATCCAGATCAGGTGCGCGGCAAACTGGTCCGACACTTCCGGGCGGCTGGCGGGGTGTACCAGCAGGTCGCCGCGGGCAATGTCGACCTCGTCCGCCAGCACCAAAGTCACCGCATCGCCCGCCTGCGCGCGCTCAAGGTCGCCGTCAGCCGTAAAAATCCGGGTGATTTTCGAGGTTCGGCCTGAACTGGCCACGGCAATTTCATCGCCCGTCCGCACCATGCCGCCCGCCAGAGTGCCGGCAAAGCCGCGAAAATCGAGATTGGGCCGGTTGACCCATTGCACGGGAAAGCGCAGCGGCCCGCTGGCGCTGGCATCGCCGACATCCACCGTCTCCAGATGCTGCATCAGGCTGGGCCCATGATACCATGGCGTATGCCCGCCCGGCTCCGAAATATTGTCGCCATGCCGTGCGGAAATCGGGATCGGCACCAGGCTGGCAAAGCCTAGACTTGCCGCGAACTTGCGGAAATCCGCGACGATTTTGCTGAACACCGCTTCGCTGTAACCGGCCAGGTCAATCTTGTTGACCGCCAGCACGACATGCCTGATGCCCAGCATGGATACGATGGTGGCGTGGCGAAACGTCTGCGTCAGCAGGCCCTTGCGCGCATCGACCAGGAGGATGGCAAGGTCGGCATTGGAAGCCCCCGTCGCCATGTTGCGGGTATATTGCTCATGCCCCGGCGTGTCAGCCACGACAAAGGCGCGGCGCGGCGTGGCGAAATAGCGGTAGGCGACATCAATCGTGATGCCCTGTTCGCGTTCGGCTTCCAGCCCGTCGACGAGCAGGGCAAAATCAATATTGTCCCCATCCGTGCCGTGCCTGGCACTGTCTTTTTGCAAGGCGGAAAGCTGGTCGTCGAGGATCAGCTTCTGCTCATAGAGCAGGCGGCCGATCAGGGTGGACTTGCCGTCATCGACCGATCCGCAGGTGAGGAAGCGCAGGGCGGGCAGCTGTGCTGTATCAAGCATCTTAAAAATACCCCTCGCGCTTCTTCTTTTCCATCGAGCCGGATTCGTCATGGTCAATCAGGCGGCCCTCGCGCTCCGATTTGGTTGAAGCGCGCATTTCAGCGATGATTTCGTCAAGCGTCTCGGCATCCGATTCGACCGCCCCGGTCAGCGGATAACAGCCGAGCGTGCGGAACCGCACCTTTTTCATCACCGGTGTTTCGCCCGGTTTCAGCGGCAGACGGGCGTCATCAGCCATGATCAGCGTGCCATCGCGCGCCACCACCCGGCGCTCTTTGGCGAAGTAGAGCGAGGGCACCGGGATATTTTGATGGGCGATATAGTCCCACACGTCCATTTCAGTCCAGTTTGACAAGGGGAACACCCGCATCGATTCGCCCGGCGCAATCCTTGTGTTGAACAGCCGCCACAATTCCGGGCGCTGGTTGCGCGGATCCCAGACATGGGCGGCGGAACGGTGCGAGAAAATCCGCTCCTTGGCCCGGCTCTTCTCCTCATCGCGCCGCGCCCCGCCAAAGGCCGCATCAAACCCGTACAGGTCGAGCGCCTGGCGCAGCCCCTCGGTCTTCATCACTTGCGTGTGCACGCCCGAGCCGGAGGCGATCGGCGAGATGCCGCGGCGCACGCCATCCTCGTTGATATGGACGATCAGCTTCAGCCCGAGCCGTTCGGCGGTGGCATCGCGGAAGGCGATCATCTCGCGGAATTTCCAGGTGGTATCGACATGCAGCAGCGGAAACGGCGGCTTGCCCGGCGCAAACGCCTTCATCGCCAGATGCAGCATCACGCTGGAATCCTTGCCGACGGAATAGAGCATCACCGGATTGCGGAATTCCGCCGCCACCTCGCGCAGGATGAAGATGGCCTCGGCTTCCAGCCGGTGCAGGTGCGCCGGTAATTCACGATATTTTTCTGTCATTTATTTCATTTCACAGGAAGATGATGTAGTCTGCATATAGCCCTTTGCTCCCCGCCCGCAAGAGCCTTGCGGCCATTATTGCCAGCCCCATAGCACTTTCCCAAATTTCCGCCATCCCCCGTCTTGTCGAACCCCCGCAGATCGTCTAAACAGCGGTTAATGCACTCGTAGCTCAGCTGGATAGAGCACTGCCCTCCGAAGGCAGGGGTCACAGGTTCGAATCCTGTCGAGTGCGCCAATAAAATCAACAGGTTAGATCAGACCGAACCACTCTTGGTTTTTCTGGGGCAGCACCGGGCTAGCACGCGGAAGAAATCCGCCGCCGATTTCGGGCAAATCGAGACGTTGAAATTTGCCTTTGTTCTTTCAAGAAGGCGATGCCACGCGCCAGCGGAGCTAGATCAATAGCCGCATCTTTAGGCTTGCCCAGATTGGGCACAATTTCGATTTACCGAATTACCAAAATCTTTGGCAGTTTTTGCCAATTGAAAACCGGCTAAGGCAGGAATTTCAGAGACTAATTTGTTTGGTCCCACAGCACCGCCTGCTGCACAAAATCGATATTTTGCTGACGGCGGACAAGGAACATGTGTTGACTGAATGCGTTGCCCATCCGTCGCAGTTTTTTCTGAAACGACACGAAGGGAGAAAATCATGAGAAAAATCAGTCTTGTCGTACTTGCGTGTCTTTCGACTGCCGCATGCGCCACACGCGAGCAATCTGCCGGCACTACGGCTGGTGTCATCGGAGGAGCGGTAGTGGGTGGCCCTGTAGGAGCCGTGGTCGGGGGTGTAGCTGGTGCTTTGGTAAGCGGGCCAGGAGGCCCGATCGACCCCGGGCACTGCTACGTCAGGGATGGGAGAGGTAATGTCCGCTATGATTCAGCCGGTCGCGCTCGCGCGAGAAGGTGCTGAGCTGTCAAACAGCGTCCAAAACTGACCGGCAAACAGCGTTTAATTTTGACCCGCGGAGGGGTTGATTTTTTGCGCTGTTTGAAGCTCCACGAGTCGTTTCCGGTCTCGATGATGTCGCAATGGTGGGTGATGCGATTTAGAGCGTGATGTGTTTTATCTGAATCACCCGCCACTTCCCTTCTCCCCCTGCGTTCGAGGCTGGCGCGAAGCGCCGGATGAGG
>JAYVYA010000450.1:0-3122 GCA_043784745.1 Hyphomicrobiales bacterium | reverse complement strand
CTGGCTGTGCTGGCGCTGACCGCGCTGGTGTTCCTGGTGTCGTCCGCACTGGCCAATATGGCGGCGGAGGCAATTGTTGGCAGCATCAGTGTCGAGGCGATAATGGCCGCCCTGAAGGACCGCAAGACGCTGGGGGCCAATGACAGCGTCCAGCTGATTCTGCTGGTGACCGGGGTCTGCCTGTATCTGGCCGCCGCCTTGGCCATCGTCATCATTGCCCGCAATCCGCGGCGGATGCCGTTGCGCCAGCGGGTCGGATTTTTCGACTGGCAGCTGGACCGGCAGTTCTGGCAGTTGCTGGCAGCCGCTTTGGCTTATGCCGTGCTGTCCGGATATGCGCTGGAATTTGTGTTGCCGGAAGCGCGGGACTGGGTGATCCTGCCTCTCAACCCGGTGCTGCTGTTCGGCCATTTTTTGCTCGTCGTCGCGCTTGGGCCATTTTGCGAGGAATTGCTGTTTCGCGGCTGGGTATTCACCTCCGTTCGCACCCGGCTCGGTTTTGGAGCCAGCGTTTTCCTCACTTCCGCGCTGTTTGCCGCCGCGCATTATGAAAAGACGCTGCTCTACGCCTTTGTCGTGTTTCCGGTGGGGCTGGCGCTGGGGTTTGTGCGGGAGCGCTATGGCTCGATCAAGGCCTCTGCCTGTTTCCACGCGATGTATAATTTATTTGGCTTCGTCGTCACCTATTTCGATCTTGGCTAAAGCCGGGCTGGAGTTTTTCGATGCAGCAATATCTCGATTTTGTGCGCCATGTGATGGAAAACGGGGCTGGCAAGGCCGACCGCACCGGCACCGGCACCCTGTCTGTATTTGGCTACCAGATGCGGTTTGATCTGTCGAAGGGCTTTCCGCTGGTTACCACCAAAAAGCTGCATCTGAAATCTATCATCCACGAATTGCTGTGGTTTTTGGCGGGGGATACCAATATCGCCTATCTGAAAGCCAATGGCGTGGGCATCTGGAACGAATGGGCCGATGACAAGGGCGACCTTGGCCCGGTCTACGGGCGGCAATGGCGGGCGTGGGCGACGCCGGACGGTCGGGTGATTGACCAGATGAAAGAGCTGGTGGCCGAGATCAGGCGCAACCCGTTCTCGCGGCGGCTGGTGGTTTCGTCGTGGAATCCGGCGGATGTGCCGAAGATGAAGCTGGCCCCGTGCCATTGCCTGTTCCAGTTTTATGTGACCGAAAATGCGGCGGGCGTGCGGCGCCTGTCCTGCCAGCTCTACCAGCGTTCGGCCGATATTTTTCTGGGCGTGCCGTTCAACATTGCCTCCTATGCGTTGCTGACGCATATGGTGGCGCAGGTCTGCGGGCTGGTGGCGGGGGATTTCGTCCACACTTTTGGCGATGCGCATTTGTACACCAACCATCTCGACCAGGCGCGCGAGCAGCTGGCGCGGGCACCAAAGCCCCTCCCCGTGCTGCAGCTCAACCCGGCGGTGACTTCGCTGTTTGACTTCCGCTTTGAAGATGTGGTGTTTGCAGGGTATGATCCCTGGCCCCTGATCCGCGCGCCGGTCGCCGTTTGACACGCCGGTTCGACGCGAGGCACGGATCAAGCTACGGCAATGCCCCGCCCCCCAATGCAGGCTGACATGATCAACATCCGTCCCGCCGTTCCCGCCGATACGCCGCTGATTCTGGCTTTGGTCAACGAACTGGCAGAATATGAAAAACTCCTTCAGGACGTCAAAGCGACGCAGGCGCAGCTGCGCGAGGCCTTGTTTGGGCCCAGCCCAAAAGTGTTTTGCGCCATTGCCGAAATTGGCGAAAAATCCGCCGGGTTTGCCCTGTGGTATTATTCCTTCTCCACCTTTCAAGGCCTGCACGGGATTTATCTGGAAGACCTGATCGTGCTGGAGCCGTTTCGCGGCAGAGGCATTGGCAAGGCGCTGCTGAAACATCTGGCTCGCCGCTGTATCGATGAACAGCTCGGGCGGCTGGAATGGTCGGTGCAGGACTGGAACATCCCCTCCATCGATTTTTACAAGTCACAAGGCGCAGTGCTGGTCGGCGACTGGACCAGGGGCCGGATCAGCGAAGCCGCGCTGGTGCATCTGGCCAGCAAGGCAGACTAAATGATTGAGCTGGTTATCGTGGTGGCCATTGCCAGAAATGGCGTGATCGGCGGCGACAACCGCCTGCTCTGGCACTTGCCCGGCGATCTGCAACGGTTTCGCGAGCTGACCTGGGGCAAGCCCATTATCATGGGCCGGAAAACCTATGCCTCAATCGGGCGGGTGCTGCCCGGCCGCGAGACGATAGTGGTGACGCGCGACAGCGGGTTTGCCGCGCCTGGGGTGCAAGTGGCCCATGACATCGCGCCGGCTTTGGCCCTGGGCCGGGTGCGGGCGCAGGCGATGGGCACCAGCCAGGTGATTCTGGGCGGCGGCGGCGAAATCTATGCCGCGATGATTGGCCAGGCTGACCGCCTGCATGTGACCGAGGTCGATCTGATCCCGGACGGGGAAGCCCGGTTTCCGGCGATTGACCCGGCCCTGTGGCAGGAAGTCGCCCGCCTGCACCCCGCGCCCGGGCCGCGCGATGCGGCGGGCTACCAGTTTGTGGAATATGCACGGCGGGTGTGAGCCGGACCGCGAACCTGAAGGTTCGCCTCCGGGGAGCGGTTTGCCCCCCTATCTCCCGCTGATCTGGTGCAGCACGTTAAACAGGTCGGATACGGAATAGGCGGCGTTGCGCAGGTCGGAGGACAGGATGGCGGGGTCGGAGATCAGCTTGGTGCGGATGCCTTCCTCGCGCAGGCCCCAGATCAGCGGGGCATAATCGCCGTCCGCAGCCACCAGCACGAGGAAATCGGGCTTGAGGCGGGCGCTGATCAGGGCCAGCTTGATCATCAAGCGCTGGTCGTCGCTGTGCTTGACTTCCTGCGTGTGGCGGATCAGCCGCGCCGGGGCCTCGATGACATTGACGCCCTGTTCCTGCAGCGCAAAACACATTTTCATGAAAGCGGAATTGGCCGTCGCCACATCTTCCGCCTGCATGGATTGCGGCGGGAAGCGGATGACGGGGGCAAACATTTCGATCACCTCGTCATGCTCGCCGGCAATGAAATCCTGAAACAGGCGGAAGGGGAAACGGGTGTTGTCCGGGTCGATGC
Source organism: Hyphomicrobiales bacterium (assembly GCA_043784745.1). Taxonomy (GTDB): domain Bacteria; phylum Pseudomonadota; class Alphaproteobacteria; order Rhizobiales; family Beijerinckiaceae; genus JAYVYA01. The sequence goes on along the minus strand of JAYVYA010000450.1, from coordinate 1 downwards.
T
>JAYVYA010000449.1:0-2005 GCA_043784745.1 Hyphomicrobiales bacterium | reverse complement strand
CTAGCTATCAGCGCCGATGGGGACCATTGGCTGCTGTTGAACGCCTCACCTGACCTGCGCCAGCAGATTTCCGAAACACCAGCCCTGCACCCGCGCCATGGCAGCCGCCATTCGCCGGTATGCGGTGTGCTGGTGACAAACGGGGATATCGATCATATAGCGGGATTGCTGTCCTTGCGCGAGCAGCAGGCTTTTGGCTTGTATGGCACGCGGGAAACCCTCGCCGAACTTGCCGCCAATCCGGTGTTTGGCGTGCTCAATCCGGCGCTGGTTGCCCGCCACGAAATTTCGCTGGAAACACCGCTCGAAATTGCCCCCGGCCTGCGCATTGTGCCATTTGCCGTGCCTGGCAAAGCCCCTTTGTATGCCGAGGGCGAAAATCTGGAAATCGGGGCGGAGACTGGCACCACCATTGGCCTTGAGATCAGCAACGGCAGCGTGCGGGCCTATTATATTCCCGGTTGCGCCGGGGTGACGCCAAAACTCAAGCAGCGCCTGGCCGGAGCCGCGCTGCTGATGTTTGATGGCACCACCTTTACCGAGGACGAGATGGTGCGCCTCGGCCTGTCGCAGAAAACCGCCTGGCGCATGGGCCATGTGCCGATGTCCGGGCTCAACGGCTCGCTCGCCAGCCTTGCGGATGCGCAAGTGCAGCGTAAAATCTACCTGCATATCAATAATACCAACCCGGTTCTGGTCGATGCTTCGCCCGAGCGCCAACAGGTGGAACAAGCCGGGTGGGAAGTGGCGTTTGACGGAATGGAGATTGTGCTGTGAGCGAGGCCTTGATGAGCGGGGCGGAACTGGAAGCGGCGCTGCGCGCCGTGGGGGCCGCGCGCTACCACAATCTGCACCGCTTCCACCGCCGCCTGCATTCGGGCCAGTGCGAGCGCGCCGAGGTGCAGGCTTGGGCGCTGAACCGCTATTTCTACCAGTCCATGATCCCGGTGAAGGACGCCACCGTGCTGACCCGGATGGAAGATGCTGCCACACGGCGGGAATGGCGCAAGCGCATCGAGGACCATGACGGACTGCGCGCGGGCGATGGCGGCATCGAGCGCTGGCTGCGCCTGACCGACAGTCTTGGCTTTTCACGCGGGTATGTCGCCTCTACACAGGGCATCTTGCCCGCCACCCGCTTTGCGGTGGAGGCCTATGTGCATTTTTGCCGGGAGCGCAGCCTGCTGGAAGCGGTGGCGTCCTCGCTCACCGAATTATTCTCGCCGCAGATCATCGCCGACCGGGTGTCCGGAATGCTGGCCCATTATGCCTATGTCAGCCCGGAGACCCTGGCCTATTTCACCGCCCGCCCGGAGCAGGCGCGGCGCGACAGCGATTTTGCGCTGGCCTATGTCAAAACCCACGCCCTGACCCGCGCTGACCAGATAAGCGTGATCCGGGCGCTGGAATTCAAATGCGACGTGCTGTGGGTGCAGCTCGACGCACTCTGGAGCGCATATGTGGACAAAGCCCTGCCGCCGGGGGCGTGGAACCCGGCGCAGGCCCGCGCGGGCGAGGGGCTGGCGGCATGAGCGAGCTGGCCCCCGGTTGCATGCCGCGGCTGCCGCGCGGCATCCGCCTCAAGCATGATGACGTGCGGGGCGAATGGCTGCTGCTGGCCCCCGAGCGGGTGATCAAGCCCAATCCGGTGGCGGTGGAAATTCTCAAGCGCTGTGACGGCAAGGCGACGCTGGCGGAGATCATCGATGATCTGGCCGCAGCCTTTGCCGCCGACCGCGCGCTGATTGAAACCGATGTCAGAAAATTGATTGGCGATCTCGCGCAAAAACGCTTGCTGGATGTATGAGGGCAATAAAATGAACGCGCCCGTTAAAATTCCCGCTCCGATCGGCCTTCTGGCCGAACTCACCCACACCTGTCCGCTGGGGTGCCCCTATTGCTCCAACCCGATGGTGCTCGACGGGCGCGGGGCGGAGCTGGATACGCAAACCTGGAAGCGGCTGTTTTCACAAGCCGCCGAGCTTGGCGTGCTGCAAGTGCATCT
>JAYVYA010000448.1:0-2430 GCA_043784745.1 Hyphomicrobiales bacterium | reverse complement strand
GGCCTGGCGCGACATTCCGCTGCGCGGTTCGCTGAAAACTTCGATGTTCCGCCTCAACCGGGATGTGCGGTTTGCCAGGGACAAGGCGCTCTACAAGATCGCCGCCGGGGCGGTGCTGACGCGCAGCGGAAACAAGAATGATCCGGGGCTGGTCTATCTGCACCTTGACCCGAAAGGCTGCTTTTTTGCCTGCGGCGTCTACCATCCGCTGCCCGCGCAAAAGGTTGAATTGCGCGCTGACATCCGCGACAGGGCGGCGGCGTTTCGCAGCGCCTGCGCGGCCATGGCACCGCTTGAATTATCGCAAGAGGACAGCCTGACCCGTGCGCCGCGCGGCTTTGAGACGGTCAGCGACCCAGACATCGCCAGCGCCGTGCGGATGCGTTCGCTGGTGTTTCGCCAGCCGGTGCCCGATGAACTCATGGTCTCGCCGGCGCTGGTGGCAGGTTTCGCTGGTTTTGCCGAAAAGGCCGTGCCCTTCCTGCGGTTTTGCTGGAATGCGCTGGACCGGGTGCCGCTGGACGGTCGCGCGGAAATCCGCAAACCCAAGGCAAAAGCATAGGCCGGACCGCGAAGTTACAGGGGCGCCTCTCGACGATGGTTGAAACAGACGAACCTGACAGTTTGCGGGGCGGGGTCGCACAGCTGCTGGCGTTAACCGGTCAACCGGCGATGGCGACTGGTGCCGGTTCTTTGGGCTCGGGCAGCTCCGCGTAAACCACGAGATTACGCCCGGCGCGCTTGGCTGAATAGAGCATATTGTCGCTGCGCTTGAGCAGGGCATTGAAGTCGCGGATATCCTCCGTGCGTTCGGCCACGCCCAGGCTGACGCTCAGGCGCAACGTCACACCGTTAACCGCCAAAGCATTGGCGGCGACGCGGCTGCGGATGCGCTCGGCCAGAATGCGGGCCCCGGCCAGATCCGTCTCCGGCAGCAGCAAGGCAAATTCCTCGCCGCCAATGCGCGCCACCGTATCGGTGCCGCGCTTGCTGTCCTGGCAGATGGCGGCGACATAGCGGATCGCCTCATCGCCCACATCATGGCCGTGCGTGTCATTGACCGTTTTGAAATGGTCGATATCCAGCATCAGAACCGACAGCAGCCGACCATAGCGCGAGGACATGTTCCACTCGCGGGTGGCAATGTCGAAGAAGCGGCGACGGTTGATCAGGCCGGTCATGCTGTCAATATGCGCCAGCTCCTCCAGCCGCTCGGCATCATTCATCAGGTCACTGATATTGCTGTAGGACAACATGCGCCCGCCATCGGGCAGGACAGAACAGGAAAACCGCAGCGTGGTTCCGTCCGCCAGCCGGACCGTGGCTGGCGGGTTATGCCCCGATATGACCGAACTGATGCGGTGGAAGGCAGCGGAGTTGGTATCACCTGTCTCGGCGCAATAGACCCCCGCCCGCTGGCAGGCATCGACGATGCTGGCGAAATCGGGTTGTTGCTCCAGAAATGACTGCGATACCTGGAAGGTGCGCCGGAATTCGTGGTTCGAATAGATGGCCCGCATGGACGGGTTCAGGATTAAAATGCCCTCATTGGCAAAATCCAGGGTGGCCAGCGACGGGCTCGGCGACAAGAATTTCTGGCCTTGCTCCTGCAACGGCTGCATCGCCGCAAGGATCGTGAGGAACCCGAACACGCCGCCAAGGACTGACAGGGTAATAACAACCGGCAAAAATCCGGCAACTGGCGCAAGTGTTAATTGCACCAGACAAACCACGGCTATGGCCACCGCAACGGTGACAAGACTGAAATGTTTTAACCAAAAATGACGCATGTTGACCTACCACAGGTTGAGTAAAACCGCAGCAGATAAAAATTGCGTTAAACTGGTTCTCCGAGCTGAAAGGCTTGCTAAAAGCGTTAATGATTCCGCTGCATTTCCGCAGCAAATCGAAGGTTAATTGAAGTTTCCCAGTGAAACCACGTGTTTGCTTTTTTGAAATTGGCAAGAAATATTTCTGGCGCAGGTTCAGATGTGTGGTTATTGCCCAAATACCGCTTGGTAAACCGCGCTGAGACGCAAGGTCGTTTGAAGAGCGGGCAGTTGAATTTCGGCGTCCATCCCTTCGAAATCAGCCATTGTCCAGCCATCCCCCGGCTCCAGCAGCGCCCGCGCGCCTCCCGCCTCACGCCGCCTCGACAAAACTGTCAATCACCATTTTGCGGCCCGCCCGGTCAAAATCCACCGTCAGCTTGTTGCCATCAATCTGTGCGACCAGGCCGCCGCCAAATTTGGTGTGGAACACCCGGTCCCCCACTGAAAACCGGGCGGCACTGGACGAGCGCGCCAGCACCTCCCCCTCAATCTGCATCGGCCCCCGGCGCGGCGGGGCGGGCGGGGGCTGGGCGGCGCGGCCCTGCGCCCGCTGCCAGCCGGGAGTGGAATAGCTGGAGCCGTAGGTGTTGGTATTGGC
>JAYVYA010000447.1:0-2684 GCA_043784745.1 Hyphomicrobiales bacterium | reverse complement strand
GCGCGCGCGGCATCATCCTGCATACGGCCATCACCAACCCCTCCAATCACCGCGCCACCCGCCATCTCGACGCGTGGCTCAAGGCGCGCGGGATTATCGGCCTCTGCGGTATCGATACGCGGGCGCTGACGGCGCACATCCGCACCCGCGGCATGCCCAATGCCGCCATCGCGCATTCGCCCGACGGCGTCTTTGACCGCGCCGCACTGCTGCGGGAAGCGGCTGAATGGCCGGGGATTGACGGGATGGATTTGGTGCCCGGCGTTACCTGCGCCCAGCGTTTCAACTGGACCGAGGCGGCCTGGGACGGGGACAGTGCCTATGGCAGGCTGGGCGCTGTAAAATATCATGTTGTCGCCGTGGATTATGGCATCAAACGCAACATTTTGCGCCTGCTGGCCGATGCTGGCTGCGCTGTTACCATTGTGCCTGCGACGTCGACGGCCGACGAGATCTTGTCGCTCAAGCCCGACGGCGTGTTCCTCTCCAACGGCCCCGGCGATCCCGCCGAAACCGGCAAATATGCCGTGCCAGTGATCCGCAAACTGATTGCCCTGAAGGTGCCGACATTCGGCATTTGCCTCGGGCACCAGATGATGGGCCTCGCGTTGGGCGGGCGCACCGTAAAAATGCCGCAAGGCCACCATGGTGCCAACCATCCGGTGAAGGAACATGCGACCGCCAAGGTCGAGATTGTCTCAATGAACCACGGCTTTGCAGTGGATACCTTGAGTCTCCCGGCAAACGTGCGGGAAACCCATTTTTCCCTGTTTGATGGTTCCAATTGCGGGCTGGAGGTGATTGGCGCGCCGGCCTTCTCGGTGCAGCACCACCCCGAAGCTTCGCCCGGCCCGCAGGATTCGCACTACCTGTTTGGCCGGTTTGTGGCGCTGATGGCGAAAGCGAAGGCGGAATGAACTGGCGCGATTTCTGGAACAGCGACCATTCGATCTATGTCAATGACCGCCACCGCCTGCTGCATTATGACCGTATTGCCAGAGATATCATTGCGCTGGTTGACAGCCCGGGTTCGGTGATGCTGGACCATGGCTGCGGCGAAGCGAGCGCGGCGGATGCCATCGCGGCCAAAGTCGCAACGCTGTACCTGTATGATGCCGCGCCGAATGTGCAGGGAAAGCTGCGGCAGAAATTCTCGAAGCTGCCGCAAATCCACGTGCTGTCAAACGATGCGCTGGAACTGGTGCCCGATGCCAGCCTCGACCTGGTTATCGTCAATTCCCTGCTGCAATACCTGACCCATACCGGGTTCGAGCAATTGCTGGGCTTTTGGCACCGGAAGCTCAAGCCGGAGGGGAAACTGGTGCTGGCGGATTTGATTCCGCCTGATATTGGCCCGGTAACGGACGTGAAGGCGCTGCTGGATTTTGGCTGGCGCGGCGGGTTTTTGTTTGCTGCGCTGGGCGGGCTGGTGGCAACGCTGTTTTCCGACTACCGCAAGTTGCGCGGCCAAATCGGCCTGACGCACTATTCCGCGCAGGATGTTGCCACCCTTACCGCTGCACACGGCTTTACGTGCGAGCGGGCCGCGCGCAATATCGGGCACAATCAGGCACGGATGTGCTTTGTGGCGAGGAAGAAGGGGTAATCGCGGTCACGGACCGCGCCCTTCAGGTTATTTCCACTCCCGCACGTCCACAAACCGCCCTGCAATCGCCGCCGCTGCCGCCATAGCGGGGGATACCAGATGGGTGCGGCCTTTGAAGCCCTGACGGCCTTCAAAGTTGCGGTTGGAGGTGGAGGCGCAGCGCTCGTGCGGGGCGAGCTTGTCGGGGTTCATGGCCAGGCACATGGAGCAGCCGGGTTCGCGCCATTCAAAACCGGCCGCTTTGAAAATCAGGTCCAGCCCTTCCGCTTCTGCCTGTATTTTCACCAGACCGGAGCCGGGCACCACCATGGCGCTGACGGTGGAGGCGATTTTCTTGCCCTCCACCATTTTGGCGGCGGCGCGCAAATCCTCAATCCGGCCATTGGTGCAGGAGCCGATGAAGACCCTGTCGATGCAAATGTCGGTGATCTTTTCGCCGCCCTTCAGGCCCATATAGTCGAGGGCACGGGCGAGGCTGGCACGCCTGGCTTCCGGCATGCCGGGGGTGAGCACCGGCACGGTGCCGCTGACCGGCACCACATCCTGCGGGCTGGTGCCCCACGAGACGATCGGCGGCAGCTTGGCCGCATCCAGCCGGATTTCGGCATCAAAATGCGCGCCTTCGTCGGATTTCAGGTGCGACCAATAATGCATCGCCTGATCCCAGTCTGCCCCCTTCGGACTTTTCGGGCGGCCTTGCAGGTAGGCGAAGGTCTTTTCATCCGGTGCCACCATCCCGGCGCGGGCACCGCCCTCAATCGACATGTTGCAGACGGTCATCCGCCCTTCCATCGACAGGGCGCGGATGGCTTCGCCCGCGTATTCGATCACATGCCCCGTGCCGCCAGCAGTGCCAATTTCGCCGATGATGGCGAGGATAATGTCCTTGGCGGTGACGCCGGACGGCAACACGCCATCTACCGTAACGCGCATGTTTTTGGCTTTTTTCTGGATCAGCGTCTGGGTGGCCAGCACATGCTCCACTTCAGACGTGCCAATGCCATGCGCCAGAGCGCCAAAAGCACCATGGGTGCAGGTGTGGCTGTCGCCGCAGACGATTGTTGTGCCCGGCAGGGTA
>JAYVYA010000446.1:0-12473 GCA_043784745.1 Hyphomicrobiales bacterium | reverse complement strand
TGCGCCCGACCAAAGCATATAGCCAAAAAAACCCGGCATGTTGATCCCGCCACGCCGTGCGATGGCATAGACCATGAAATTGGGGGCGTTGCCGATATAGCTGTTGGCCCCCATGAAGACCGCGCCCAGCGATACGGCTGCAAGGGTTGAGGCCAGCGGTCCGGTGAGTTGCACGGGGTCTCCGCCCGCCATTTCAAAAAACACCAGATAGGTCGGCGCATTGTCGAGAAACGACGACAGCAGGCCGGTAGCCCAGAAATACGCCGGGTTCAGCGGGCTGCCATCGGGGCGGGTGACAAGATCCAGCATTGGCGCAAAAGGCCCGGCCTTGCCTGCTGCCAGCAACGCCAGCACCGGGATGATGCAGACGAATATGGCGGCAAACAATTTGGCCACTTCCAGCATCGGCTCCCATTCAAATCCGTTGGCCTCCCGGATATTGCGCCAGGTCAGCAGGAGCGAAGCCAGCGTTACCAGCAGCAAGCCAAAATCCCGCACGAGGTTGCGCAGCGGCACCGGGAGGCCGAAAACCTCCACCTCCCCCCCGCCCTGCCAGAGCGCGCAGCCAATGATCAGCGCAATGGCAAGCGCAATCAGCGGCAGGTTGATCCAGCCTTCCAGCCGCACCGCTTGTGGCTGGCCGGGCAGGCGAGCCGGTTTCTCACGCCGGTAATGCCAGCTGTCCAGTGCCAGAAACAGCCCCAGCAGCACCATCACGCAAAACAATGTCGGCTGCCACAGGTTGCGCAGGGTCCAGAAGAAATCAACGCCGCGCAAAAATCCCAGAAACAGGGGCGGATCGCCTAAAGGCGTCAGTGCGCCGCCGATATTGGCGACCAGAAAGATGAAGAACACCAGGACATGGGCATTGTGCGGGCGCCCGGCATTGGCCCGCACCAGCGGGCGCACCAGCACCATGGCCGCCCCGGTAGTGCCGATGAGGCTGGCCAGCCCGGCCCCAAGCGCCAGCAAAAAAGTGTTGGACCCCGGCGTGCCCCCCGCATTGCCGCTGATGCGAATGCCGCCCGCCAGAGTGAACAGCGCCGTCAGCAGCACGATGAACGGCAGATATTCCGCCAGCAGAGTGTGCAGCATCAACTGGCCAGCAGCGGGAAGGCCGATGGCCAGCGCCAGCGGCACGATGAGCGCCAGCGCCCAGAAGGCGGCGACCTTGCCGTAATGATGATGCCAGAAAGGCGCTGCAAGCTGGGGCAGAAGCGCGATCGACAGCAGCAACCCGGCAAATGGCAAGGCAAACAGCGACGACAATTGCGCACCCTGCAAACCCCCGGCCGCACAGGCCGGGGTGGCAAGGCACAGCCAGGCGGTCAAAATCACGGCAAGGGACAGGCGGGCAGGTCGGTTCAATTTCGCTGGTCCCTTGCCGTTAATGGATGGCGCGCAACGGGTTCCGCTATCTGAAACAGCCGCTTTGCCATCCGCCCCTGCCTGTGCAATCCTTAGCGCAATTGCCCGTCAAAAAGAAGCTTTCACAGGCTGGCAATGCCCTCGGCGTTTTCACCATTCGCACCACCCCGGAGAGACCCATGACCTTGCGGACAGCCAGACATTCCACCGCGCTTGCCCTGATTTTTGGCCTTGCCCTCGCCAGCGCGGCCAGCGCGGCGGATATCAAGCCCGCCGTCGTCTATGATCTTGGCGGCAAGTTCGACAAGAGCTTTAACGAAGGCGTGTTCCACGGTGCGGAAAAATTCACCAAGGACACCGGCATCGAATTCCGCGATTTCGAAATCAAGAACGATGCCGAGCGCGAACAGGCGATGCGCAAGTTTGCCCGCGACGGGTTTAGCCCGATTGTCGCCGTTGGCTTCTCGCAAGCTTCGGCGCTGGAAAAGGTGGCCGCCGAATTCCCGGATACCAAATTTGCCATCATCGACATGGTGGTCGAAAAGCCGAACGTGCAGTCTATCGTTTTTAAGGAGCAGGAGGGATCGTTCATTGTCGGCCTGCTCGCCGCCAAGGCCTCCAGGACCGGCAAGGTCGGCTTTGTCGGCGGCATGGATATCCCGCTGATCCGGCGCTTTGCCTGCGGTTACGTCCAGGGCGTGAAATTTGCCAACCCAAAGGGGGAAGTGTTCCAGAACATGACCGGCACCACGGGCGCAGCCTGGAATGACCCCGTGAAGGGCGGCGAACTTGCCAAGGCGCAGATCGACCGCGGTGCCGACGTGATCTACCACGCAGCCGGTGGCACCGGCATTGGCGTGCTGCGGGCAGCGGCCGATGCGGGAAAACTCGGCATTGGCGTGGACTCCAACCAGAACGGCCTGTTCCCCGGCAAAGTGCTGACCTCGATGCTGAAGCGCGTCGACAACGCCACCTACAAAACGTTCATGGAAGCCAAGAACGGCACCTGGAAAGCCGGCTTCTCGGTCAACGGCCTGAAGGAGGAGGGCGTCGGCTGGGCACTGGACGACAATGACAGGGCGCTGATCACCCCCGAGATGAAAGCAGCGGCCGATGCCGCCACCGCCGACATCATCAGCGGCAAAATTGTGGTGGCCGATTACATGAAGGACAACAAATGCCCTGAATAGGGACAGGTTGGGTGCCCTCTCCCGCGTGGTGCGGGAGGACGCACTGCCTAACGGGCCAGCGGGGCATGGCCTTAAACCCACGCTCTGTTTTTTTTACACGCCACGCAACGATTTGTCTTTTCCCGCGTTTAACGCACCCGCACCGGAAAGCACCAGGTGCGGCCCTTCCTGTCAACTCTGGAGTCTGCAGATGCACATGTCTAACGAAAGTTTGCTGGTTACTCTGGTTGTAGGTGTCGTCGCGGGCTGGCTGGCCGGACAGATTGTCCGCGGATCCGGCTTTGGTCTGGTTGGAGACCTGATCGTCGGCATCATCGGCGCATTCATTGGCGGCTGGTTGCTCCCGCAAACGGGGATTCATCTGGGCACCGGGATGGTGGAAGCGATACTCAACGCCACCCTGGGCGCAATTCTGCTTCTGATTGTCCTGCGGCTGGTCAGGGGCGGTGGCGGATGGAGAGGCCGGTGGCGCTGATCCGGCAGGCCGCATCCGACCCGGCTCAGTTGGCCGGAGCGCGCAACCCCTGTAAAAATTGGTAGCGAGGGAGGGACTCGAACCCCCGACACAAGGATTATGATTCCTCTGCTCTAGCCAGCTGAGCTACCCCGCCCCGCGCACCGGCCATGCCGTTGCGTTTGGAAGCGTCCCTATAGGGGGCTTGAGGGGGGCAAGTCAAGGACAAGCGCCCGAAAACCCATATTCGCTACTTCCCCCCCGCATGCGGCGGGCGACATCACGGAAGTAGAAGGTGATGGCTGGGGCCATCCGGCAGCCAGCCAGGCGCGGTGGTGCAATGCGCCAGCCTGCAAGGCCCGCGCACCGCAAACGTCACCAAGGGCATAAACCTGCTTGGTTTCGGCGGCGACCCCCGCTAAGGATGCCGTCTGTTACTGGCAAGCGGGTGCTGCACATGAAAAAAATCTACAAGGACGCCCAGTCCGCGATGGCAGGGGCCGTCAAGGATGGCATGGTGATCATGGCGGGCGGCTTTGGCCTATGCGGCATTCCCGAAGCGCTGATTGAAGCAATCCGGGCATCGGGAGCCAAAAACCTGACCTTTATCTCCAACAATGCCGGCATTGACGGCGTGGGCCTTGGCGCGCTGCTGGTAACGCGGCAGATCAAGAAAATGATTTCGTCCTATGTGGGCGAGAACAAGCAGTTCGCCCAGCAATATCTGGCGGGCGAGCTGGAGCTGGAGTTCAATCCGCAGGGCACGCTGGCCGAGCGCATCCGCGCGGGCGGGGCGGGCATCCCCGCTTTTTTCACGAAGACGGGTGTTGGCACCATCATTGCCGATGGCAAGGAAGTGCGCGAGTTTGACGGCGAGAAATACGTAATGGAGCGCGGCCTTGTTGCCGACATCGCCATCATCCACGCCTGGAAGGGCGATTCCGAGGGCAATCTGGTCTATCGCAAGACCGCCCGCAATTTTAACCCGATGATGGCGACGGCCGGCAAGCTGACCATTGCCGAAGTGGAACATCTGGTGCAGCCGGGCGAAATCGAGCCTGATTCCATCATCACCCCCGGCATTTTCGTGCAGCGCATCGTGCATGTGCCCAATGGCCCCAAACGCATCGAGCAGCGCACCACGCGCACCCGCGCTTAACCTTCAGGAGGCCAAAATGGCAGAAGTCGCAAAAGGATGGACCCGCGACCAGATGGCCGCACGCGCAGCAAGGGAATTGCGTGACGGATATTACGTCAACCTCGGCATCGGCATTCCGACACTGGTATCCAACTATATTCCCCACGGCATGAGTGTGCAATTGCAGAGCGAAAACGGCATGCTCGGCATGGGCCCCTTCCCGTTTGCGGGCGAGGAAGATGCTGACCTGATCAATGCGGGCAAGCAGACCATTACCGAGCTGCCAACCACCAGCTATTTCTCCAGCGCCGACAGTTTTGGCATGATCCGGGGTGGCCATATCGATTTGTCGATACTGGGTGCCATGCAGGTGGCGCAAAATGGCGATCTCGCCAACTGGATGATCCCCGGCAAAATGGTCAAGGGCATGGGCGGCGCGATGGATCTGGTCGCCGGTGTCAAGCGCGTCGTCGTCGTTATGGAGCACAATGCCAAGGACGAGCCAAAGCTTTTGACCCAATGCAACTTGCCTCTGACCGGTTCGGGCGTGGTCGATCTTGTCATCACCGATCTTGGTGTCTTCACCATCGACAAAAAGGGCCAGGGCGGCATGGTGCTGATTGAAAAGGCCGATGGCGTCAGCGTCGACGAAATCCGCGCAAAAACCCAGGCGCATTTCGCAGTGGCCAAAGGCCTCTGAGCGCTTGCGTCCGGATGCGTCAAAAAGCAGGAACAGCCCAATTGAAAGTCATCTACGACGAATCAGCCGCCCTCGTGACGCTGGAGGACGAGACCGGCAGCCACACTCATCCGCTGGAATCGCGCGAGGCGTTCGAGATCATGTCGCGCGCCTGGCTGCGGGCCTCGTGGGATGTCAAATATGCCTACGCCTTTTCCTGGATGGGCCGCCCGATCATCCAGCTGCCCGAGGACATGATCCGCATTCAGGAAGTGTTGTGGCGCGATCAGGTCGATGTCATCATTGAGACCGGGGTCGCCCATGGCGGCAGCCTGGTGTTTTACGCTTCGCTGTTCAAGGCCATGGGCCGGGGCCGGGTGATTGGCATCGAGCTGGACCTGCGCGCCCACAATCGCGCCGCGATCGATGCCCATCCTTTGCGCGACATGATCACGCTGGTTGACGGTTCCTCCGTGGCACCCGAAACGGTGGAAAAAGTCCGCGCCCTGATAAAACCGGGCGAGCGGGTGATGGTGATGCTGGATGCCAACCATACCAGGGCGCATGTGCTGGCTGAACTGCGCGCTTACGGAGAGATGGTAACGCCCGGTTGCTATATCGTCGCCGCCGACGGCATCATGGAAATCGTCGCGGGCGGGCCGCGCACCAAGCCGGACTGGCCAAAGAACAACCCGAAACAGGCGGCTTTGGCCTTTGTCGCGGAAAACCCTGATTTTGTAATTGAAGAGCCGGTCTGGGACTTTAATGAAAGCATCCTGCGCGAGCGCGTGACCTATTGGCCGGGCGCGTTTGTCAAGCGGGTGAGGTAGGGCGGCAAAGCCGATAGGCGCTATTTGCGTGAGATAGCAGAATGCGGCATTTACGCGGCCTCTGCATATCTTTTGAATTCAGAGGATGCCGCAGATAGTTGTATCACATTTGAAACATCCGCCAACATTGAGCCTTTTTTGCTATTTTTGAATCAACGTATTAATCGGTTGACAATGCAAAAAATCGTTTTGTTAAATGAGTATTAAGTTAAGCTAAACCATGGTCGCCCCCGCACATCAGTAGTTATCCCGCCAATATTTTCGACCAGGCAGCGCGAAACGGCGGAGGCAGCCTCTCGCAATTCGGCAGATACATGAACGAGTTTGGCTGAAAATATTCCGATAAATGCCATAGAGCGGGCAAGCTCGTTTAGGCACAATAGGAAGCCCGCTTCTTGATACACTGGACCGATAGTCGCATTGCCGTGCTGGTTATGTGCCTGCGGCAATGTGTCAGGGCTTGCGTGGACGGTATAGGCTGACAAAATCCTGTATCGTTGCTCGTTTACCACTAAAGTCGCACCCTTTTTTTCCAGCCAAAGTCGGACTTTAACCGGTGAAAAGGTCTGACGGCGCGCCTTTTCATCCAAGGTCTTCCATCGCTCAAATTCGGACTTCTCCGCGACGAACATTGCCATCAAGTTTGCGATTTCTCCCAAACTTCTGATGATAGATAGCGCTTCATCGTAGTAGCCGGTGCTCATTAGCAGCAAGCAAGCTTGACATGAAGACACCGCCCGGCCCGTCAGGAATTCCGCGCGGTGATCCCCGCGTCGGCAGCCACCAAAGCATGTGGCAGATTTTTCAAGGATGCATAGCAGAACTTCCAGCGCCTGAACCAGAATCGGCGCCTTTTCACCTAACTTAGGGGCGTGCTTCCATGTTCGGTCCGCACACCTCGTCTGGAGCTCTCGGAGGATTTGTAGATAATCATCATCAGAAGATTTTTCCATGGGTTTAAACAAGCCTCAGATTGCAGCATCTTTGTTCGTATACTTTGTACATCAGATCCACGTGTTCAGAAACCGGCTAGTCGCGATACATGACCGCCCACCCTTTGAACCCACGGATGAATGTTTACGAGGCGCTTTCGAGCCTCCAAAATGGATTTGGCATCGGTAAATGTGATCGTCCAGACGCCCGTAGCAATATCTACCTTGCTTCAATCAATTCGGGGTTGCCTGCCAAGGCTGGTGGCTCCACTTTCACCGCTCCCAGAAACCCGCCCGATTGCCGCCGCCACAAATCGGCATAAATTCCGCCCTGTGCCAGCAGTCCGGCATGGCTGCCTTCCTCCGCAATCCGCCCGCCGTCCAGCACCACCAGCCGGTCCAGCCGGGCAATGGTGGAGAGGCGGTGGGCGATGGCGATCACCGTTTTGCCCTGCATCAAGCCGTCGAGCTGCTCCTGAATCGCGGCTTCCACCTCGCTGTCGAGCGCGCTGGTCGCCTCGTCCAGCACCAGCACCGGGGCGTTTTTCAGGATGACGCGGGCGATGGCAACGCGCTGGCGCTGGCCGCCGGAGAGCTTTACCCCGCGCTCGCCGACCTTGGCATGATAGCCGGTGCGGCCTTCAAAATCTTGCAGGCCGTCAATAAATTCGTCGGCATGGGCGCGCCGCGCGGCATCGGCCACCTCGGCATCACCCGCATCAAACCGGCCGTAGCGGATATTGTCGCCGACCGAGCGGTGCAGCAGCGAGGTATCCTGCGTCACCATGCCAATCGCCCCGCGCAGGCTCTCCTGCGTGACTTTGGCAATATCCTGCCCGTCAATCGAGATGGTGCCGCTGTCAATGTCGTAGAACCGCAGCAGCAGGTTGACGAGCGTCGATTTTCCCGCGCCCGATTTGCCGATCAGCCCGATCTTTTCGCCGGGTTTTATCACCAGGTTCAAATCCCGCAGCACCGGCGCATGGGTGGAATAGCCGAAGCTGACATGATCAAACCGGATTTCCCCGGCCCCTGGCTTCAATGCCGGTGCATCGGGTGCATCCACCAGCGTATGCGGGGCGGAAATCGTCAGCATGGCCTCCTGAACCGTGCCGATATTTTCAAATACGCTGGCAATTTCCCATGCCACCCATCCCGCCACTGTGGTGATGCGCCACACCAGCGGCAAGGCGAGGGCGATGGCGGCACCGGCAAGACGCCCTGATTGCCACAGCCAGATCGCCGTAACCGAAGTGGCCGCCAGCAGCGTGGTGTTGATGACCGAGAGCGTCACCACAAACATCGTGTCGAGCCGCATCTCCGCCTGCGTCGCCTTCAAATTGATTTCCATGGCCTCGCGGATATAGGCGTCCTCGTCGCTGGCACGGGCAAACAGTTTTACGGTCAGGATATTGGTGAAGGAATCGACCACCCGGCCCGAAGTCAGCGAGCGCGCCAGCGACGCTGCTTTTGAGCGGTCCCGCATGCGCGGCACAAAATATCGCAGCATCAGCGCATAGGCACCAAACCAGCCGAGGACCGGCAGCGCCAGCCGCCAGTCGAGCGCGGTGAGCAGGCCGACCGCCGTTGTGGCATAAATCATCAGGAACCAGACGGCGCGGATCGAGGCCAGCAGCGTCTCGCGCAGCGCCCCGCCGACGCCCATGACGCGGTTGGCGATGCGTCCGGCAAAGTCGTTTTGAAAAAACGGCCAGCTTTGCCGCACCACATGCCAGTGGCTTTGCCAGCGCACCAGAATATTGGTGCCCGGCGTCAGCGCCACATGCCGCACCAGACTGTCCGCCAGAAACACCAGCGGTGCGCCAATCACCACCAGCGCGCCAATGACCAGCAGCCCGGGCAGGGCGGTTTGCAGCGCGGCTCTGGCATCGGCCTCGCCCGCCAGCCGGACGACACGGCTCATGAACACCGGGATCAGCGTGTCAATGCCCGCCGACATCGCCCCGGTGACAAACAGCACCGCATAGAGGCCCTTGGTCTGGCGCACGAAATGCCAGTAAAATGCCAGCAATCCGGCAGGCGGCGCGCCGGAAGGCGGCGGGTCGGTAGCGCGGATCAGGCGCTCAAAAAAGGCAAACATAGGGAAGCTCCGACGCGGGGCGCGGACGCTCCCGGCACTGATATAGGGCGAAGCGGTGCCGATTGCCCGAGATTTGTGGGGCGATAGGGAGTCGATACCATCGGGTGGGTTCAAGCGGATTTTTTGCCGGAAAAATTCTACTAGTAAATGACATCTTTGGTTGACAACATCCAGATGCGGATTGCTCGTATCATGCTTGCCGAAGATTTGCAGGAGTGACCATGCCGACAGAAACAAAACCATGGGATGCTGCGGAGCATCTAACCAATGAAACCCGGATTCAGTCCTATCTGGAAGCCTGCTTCGAGGATGGCGACCCCGAACTGATTGCCGATGCGATTGGCGTGGTTGCCCGCGCCTGCGGCATGAGCCAAGTGGCGAAAGACGCAAATATTTCTCGCCAAGGCCTCTATAAAGCCCTTGCAATCGATAGAAACCCAAGCTTCGCGACAATTGCCAAGGCCATTGATGCATTGGGTTTCCAATTGAGCATCAAACCAAAAGACATGGCTGCCTGATTTTCACGCCGCCTGCCGCCGCGTCTGGTCGGCCGCCAGCAGGGCAAGCCCGCAGGCGACCGACTGGAAGGCGTGGCCGATATGGATGCGCTCCGCCCCAAACCGGTCGGTGAAGATGCGCCGCAGGGCGGGCACGTAGGACGAGCCGCCGGTGAGGAACACCGCATCGATCTGGCGCGACTCGAGACTGGCGCGCTTCAGCGTCGCATCCATTGCGCCCGCAATATCGGCAAGGTCCGGCGCGATCCATTTCTCGAAATCCGTCCGCGCCACTTCGGCATGAATCCGCACGCCGCCCGCATCAAAGCGCAGCGAGGCGGTCTCATGGTCCGACAGCGCCACTTTCACTGCCGCAATCGCCTGGTGCAGCTCAAACCCGAGGTCCAGCTCGATCATGTCGGACAAAGCCTGCAATTCATCCGGGCTTTGGCTGGCCAGGATCAGCTTTTTGAGCTCACTCATGGTCGCGGCAGATTTCAGGAACGACAATTGGTGCCATTGCGCAAAGGCGGCATGGAGGTAGGCTGGCAGCGGCAACAGCTTGCCGAAGGAGCGCACGAGGGAACCCTTGCCGAGTTTGGGGGCCACCAGATGGTCAATCAGGCGGTAGTCAAACGTATCGCCAGCGCGCGGGCAGCCGCCATGGGCCAAAGGCCTTGCCTGCATCCGGCCGCCGCGCCGCTCAAACCGCATCACCGAGAAGTCGCTGGTGCCACCGCCAAAATCGGCCACCAGCACGGTTTCATCCCGCTTGAGATCGCGCGCATAATAATAAGCCGCGCCCAAAGGCTCGAAGGCGAACTCAACGTTGGCAAAGCCTGCCATGGCATAGGCCTTGCCCAGCCGGTCGAGCGCCAGCCCTTCATCGGCATTGTGCCCGGCAAACACAACAGGCCGGCCGGAGATGACATGGTCGGCGCGCGCCAGCGGGGCCTCGCCCGCCGGCCGCTCCGTCAGATGGCGCAGGAATATGGCCACCACTTCCTCAATGGCAAAGCGCTTGCCATACAGCCGCGCCTCGGTAAAAGCGGCGCTGGCCAGGTAGGTCTTGATCGACTGGACAAAGCGCTGGCCGGACTGCCCGGAAATCGCCCGGGCGATGGCTTGCGGCCCGGCGACATGGTGCAGGGTGGCACGCGGCGGGCGGCACTCCTGCCAGAACATCAGGGCGGTGCGGAACGTCTCGGTCAGGCTGGCCCCGTCCGCATCCTGCAGGGCAGAGGGCCATCGCAGGCTCTCGACATGGCCGTTATCACTGGCAATCGCGACGACAGAGTTGGTGGTGCCAAAATCAATACCGATGGAAAATGTCATGGGCTTCCTGTAGCCCAACCAGAATGCCTTGGCCAACACTTGTGGCACTGGACTGGGGTTGGCTGGCCGTTTTTTTTGGGAGCGTGGCCAAATCCACCCTCTATTTACATTTTGGCAGTAGTCAAATGCGGCATAAAAATTGCGACAGCGGCTTCTCGATGGCGAAATGAAAATAGCTGACGGATTGGGCAGGACCGCGCCGCCCCTTTTAACTTTCGTGCAACGGAAAGGGCATGTCGCAAACGCGCGCATCCCCGCAAAAAAGCCCGCGCGGTGTCCCGCGCGGGCCAAAATCTGGCTAAACCAGCGGTTTACTTCTTCTTGGTGTCAGCATCGCCGCGGGCCTTCATGGCCGCGCCGAGAATGTCGCCGAGCGAAGCGCCGGAATCAGCCGAGCCGTACTGGGCAATGGCTTCCTTCTCTTCCGCCATTTCGAGGGCCTTAATCGACACCTGCACCTTGCGGGCGCGGCGGTCGAACAGCAGCACGCGGGCATCGACCTTTTCGCCAACGGCGAAACGCTCGGTGCGCTGGTCGGCGCGGTCGCGGGCCAGATCATTGCGCTTGATGAAGGCCGAAAGATCGGTGCCAAGGATGCGGACATCAAGGCCGCCTTCCTTCACGTCCATGATCTCGCAGGTCACCACCGAGCCCTTGCGCACATCGCCCGGCTCATCGCCAGCCGGTGTTGCGCCTGGAGTTGCCTTGGCAGCGGTGCCACCAGCACCTTCACCCGAAACCTGCTTGATCCCGAGCGAAATGCGCTCCTTTTCCATGTCCACATCCAGAACCTGGGCCCTGACCACATCGCCCTTCTTGTATTCCTCGATGACCTGCTCGCCCGGACGCTTCCAGTCGAGATCGGACAGGTGGACCATGCCGTCGACGTCGCCGTCGAGACCGATGAACAGGCCAAATTCGGTCTTGTTGCGGACTTCACCTTCGACAATCGTGCCCACCGGATACTTTTCTGCAAAAGTCTCCCACGGGTTGGCGAGGGTCTGCTTGAGGCCGAGCGAAATGCGGCGCTTGGACGAATCGACTTCCAGCACCTGCACGTCGACTTCCTGCGACGTGGCGACAATCTTGCCGGGATGGACGTTCTTCTTGGTCCAGGACATTTCCGAGACATGGATCAGGCCTTCGATGCCCGGCTCCAGTTCCACAAACGCGCCGTAATCGGTGATATTGGTGACGCGGCCATGGAAGCGGGCCTGCAACGGATACTTTGCCTCTATGCCCAGCCACGGATCATCCTGCAATTGCTTCATGCCGAGCGAGATGCGGTGGGTTTCGTGGTTGATCTTGATGATCCGGACCTTGACGGTCTGGCCAATCGCCAGCACTTCGGTCGGATGGTTGACGCGGCGCCAGGCGATGTCGGTGACATGCAGCAAGCCGTCAATGCCGCCAAGGTCAACGAACGCGCCGTAATCGGTGATGTTCTTGACCACGCCGTCAATCACGGCACCTTCTTCCAGGTTGGCGACGATGACATGGCGCTGTTCGGCACGGCTCTCTTCCAGCACCGAGCGGCGCGAGACGACGATATTGCCGCGGCGGCGGTCCATCTTCAAAATCAGGAACGGTTGCGGCACGCCCATCAGCGGCGCGACATCGCGCACCGGGCGGATATCGACCTGGCTGCGCGGCAGGAAGGCTGTTGCGCCCTCCAGATCCACCGTGAAGCCACCCTTGACCTGGTTGAAGATGATGCCCTCGACCTTCTCCTGCTTCTCGAACGCCTGTTCGAGCTTGCGAGGAGCGATGATGAAGCGAGTGACCTGCGCATTGAGCTTGGCAGCCGTGATGGTCGCGTTTGCATTTGCCACCAACTCGAACGGTGCTGATGAGCCCGCCTCGATCAAGGCGATCATGGGCAAACTCACCAAGGGCCCAGCGTCGGCCAGCGGCAAGCTCAAGACGGCAGTGAAGGCCGAACCCCCGGC
>JAYVYA010000445.1:0-3166 GCA_043784745.1 Hyphomicrobiales bacterium | reverse complement strand
AGAAACCGAGATTGTTGAGGCGGTGCTCGGCCCGGTCAATCAGCACGCGGTTGTAGGCATCGCCCTCGCCCAGATCAAACTCGCGGCGCACAACATAATCGCGCGTGCGGGTATTGCCGCGCACCACGATTTTCTCGACATAGACGCGGGGGCCGTCATCGACGACAAAGCCGACATTGATGGTGCGGGCACCGGCATTCTTGTCGCCCTTGGGGCGAACCTGGCTGAAGGCATAGCCCCGGCGGGCGACATCGCGGGAAATGGCATCCACCGTCTTTTCGACGAGATCACCATTGTAGATGTCACCGGGCGACAGGCGCACCAGCGACCGTAGCGTATTGCTATCGACATCGCGCAGATGCGAATCTACGGCGACGTCGCCCACATGGTATTGCGGCCCCTCTTCCACCGAAATGGTGATGATGTAGCCCTTTTGGGCGTCATCATAGCGCGCATCGGTATTGACGATGCGGAAATCAGCATAACCATTGCGCAGGTAATAGCGGCGGATCAGTTCCTGATCGGCGGAAATGCGGTCGGGATCATAGACGTCGGAGGTTTTCAGCCAGGACAAATAGTTCATCTCCGTCGTCTGCATCAGGCCGCTCAGCTTGTAGGCCGAGAAGGCTTCATTGCCGACAAACTTGATCTCGCGCACGCCGGTCTTGTCACCCTCGGTAATGGTGAACACCACATCGACGCGGCCATTGGGCAAATCGACGATGCGGGAGGTGACAGTCGCCGCCGCACGGCCATTGTGGCGATAGATTTCCTTGATGCGCTCGACGTCGGCGGCCACCGCTGCGGCGCTGTAGGCCCCGCGCGATTTGGACTGCACCTCGTTCACCAGACTTTCGCTCTTGAGCTTGCTGTTGCCTTCAAAAAACACGCGGTTGATTGAATTGTTCTCGGCCACTGTCACGACCAGTCCGGCACCGGTGCGGCGCACGCTGACATTGGAGAACTGGCCGCTGGCATAAAGGTCCTTGACGGCCTGGTTGACCTGCGCCTGGCTGGTGCCGGTGAAATAGGAGCGAACCGAGTCCGCTTCAACCCGCTTGTTGCCCTGCACCACGATGGACTGGGCGTAGGCGGCGGTGCTGCCGCCCACCACTCCGGCGGTGACGAGCAACGTCAAAGCCGTCCGCTTCATGAAAGCTGCGATCAAAGGCATAAAAACCAGTCCCTGTCTCGTTCGTGACCTGCGCCATGGCGACGGCAGCTCGTATTCCGCTTGATTTGCCTCGAAATTTGGCGCCGGAAGCGGGCCAAACCAAGACAATCCTCAACGACTTTTAACCTTTTACAGGCTTTGCCCAAGCCTGCAAATCCTGTTTTGACCTTCGCGAGACGTTTTGGCAAGGGCGTGGCCCGGATGTCACGCTTTACGGTCAAGGGATGGTTAACGCAAGTGTCCCGGCATCGCCCAAAGGCGACACCGGGACACAGCTTGGCGAATGTCGCGGAATTTCGCAGGCCTAGTGCCCCATTATCCGACCGATGATGTTGAGAGAATCATTTGACACCACGAAAATCAGCAGGCAGCCGACCAGTGCCATGCCAATGCGGAAGCCAAATTCCTGCGTGCGCATGTCCATCGGCTTGCCGCGAATAGCCTCATAAGCATAAAACATCAGATGTCCGCCATCGAGCAGCGGAATCGGCAGCAGGTTGAACAGGCCAATCGACAGCGACAGGATGGCCAGCACGCGAATCAGCAATTCCGGTGCCGTCTTGGCCACATCGCCCAGCACTTCGGCAATCCCGGGCGGGCCCTTGACTTCCTTCAGCGAGACGCGGCCCAGCACCATGTCGCGCAGGCGAGCGGAGGTTTGCACCACAATCGACCATGTCTCCACGGCACCCATCTGCACAGCCTGAAGCGGATTGACCGGCAGGTAGCGCGCATCGGAAGCCTCGCCCCGGAACGAGACGCCGAGCATGACCTTGGTCACGCCATTGTCTGTGGCCACCACCGGGGTCGCTGTCAGGGGCACGCGCACCCCGTCGCGCTGCACCACGAAGCCCATGGGAATATTGCCCGATTTGCTGATTGTCGAAGCCAGTTGCGGCCAGGTGGTGATGGCCAGGCCGTCAATTTCGGTGACCAGATCGCCCGGCTGGAACCCGGCGGCCTGCGCGGCGCTGGCTTCGATCACCTTGCCAATCCGCGGCAGATATTCGGCCTGGCCGTAATACATGAAAATGCCGCTGAAAATGGCGATGGTCAGGATGAAATTGGCCATCGGCCCGGCGGCAACGATGGCCGCGCGCTTCCACACCTTCTGCCCGCCCAGTGTCACGGCCCGCTCGGCGGCAGGCATGGCATTCATCGCATCGCCATCGGGCACGGACGCGCCATTGGCATCGCCGTGAAACTTGACGTAGCCGCCCAGCGGGAAGGCGGCGACACGCCAGTGCGTGCCATAGCGGTCATCAAAGCCGAAGAGTTCGGGGCCAAGGCCCAGCGAGAACGTTTCAATCTTGACCCCGCACCAGCGGCCCACGAGAAAATGGCCGAGTTCGTGAATGAACACGATGATCGACATCACGGCGAAATAAGTGAAAATATGGATGCCGCCAAAGCTCCAGATATTATTCAAAAACGACATCAACGCCTCCTCGGCGGCCCTGTGCATGCGCGGCGGCGGAAAAAATCCCGCTGGATGAATTAACCATTGCGCGCCCTGGCAGGCCTTTTGGTTACTGAAGTGTTACCATGCCGGATCAGCCTGCCCGCGCCAAGAGGGCTTGAGCCCTTTCTCTTGCGACGTCGTTAACGCCGAGCGCTTCCGCTACGGTATCAGGCGGGCTGTTGGTCCGTTCGGCAAAAAACTGGTTGCAAGCCGCTTCGACAATTCTGGCAATTCCGGGAAAATCCAGTTGTCCCGCCAAAAATGCCTCTACGGCAATCTCGTTGGCCGCATTCAACACGGTGGGCATCAGCCCGCCCGCCTGCAAGGCTGCCAGCGCAATCGCCATTCCAAGGAAGCGCCCCAAATCGGGCTTTTCAAAGGTTAACGCCGCAACAAGGGCCAGATCAAGTTTCGGCACGGAAACCGCCGCCTACCACTGGAATAGCCCGTTGACGGCAAGACCACTGCCAAACCGCCAGCTGCCCACCAGCGCCGCCAGCACGCTCGCCGCGACAAAACCGTCCAGCCGG
>JAYVYA010000444.1:0-6635 GCA_043784745.1 Hyphomicrobiales bacterium | reverse complement strand
AAAGCGGCCTCTCATTGCGGGCAATTGCGGAACAGCTCAACAGCCGGGGCGTCAAAACAGCTCGCGGCGGGGTATGGGCGGCGACGCAAGTGTCTGATTATCTCAGCCGCTAAAGTAAGATCATTTTGCCTTTTGGCAGGGAAATGTCGTTTTGAAGGCAAAAAGAATAGTCACTCCAACAGGAAAATCCGTCTCCACATCTGGAATGTCTGACTCTAAATATTTTTCTAATATTGAGAATACTTGATTGGTTGTAATAGCCATTTTTGTGGGAAGGCAATATAGTTTACCTTGCTCAGACTGGCTCATATCGGCATTATACCACGAAAATCCAGCAACTAAGCCATCAACAAAAATGGATATTTCTTTATTTCCTTTGCGATAAAGTGCGATAGCCTCCCGTGCAGACACCTCTGCAAAAACAGGCGTCGCCAGGGTAAAGGCCAGACAAAACAAGGGAAATGCAGCAATTGATCGCCAAAACCGCATTGGCCTGTCCGCTTCTGCATCTGATCACAGTTTGACGAAATGCCAAAAGCAGTTGAACGTGCTCTGTCACGGGCGAATCGTCGTCCGGCAGGAGAATACCGCCGTGTAGCTTCCCAAAAGCCAACGGCCCCGGAACGCCAATTCCGAGGCCGTCGAATTCATAAGGGCTTTCGCCTCAACACAAACGCGAAAGTCTCACGACTTCCTAAAGGAGTCAACAGGGGAGCAATCCTCCGAATGATGCTTTTTGCGCTCGCGGCCCCACAAAAGGGCAGCACGATGAATCTTGAAAACATGCAACAGGCCGTAACGGCCCTTCGCTCAACCAAGGAATTGGACAATCTCAGTCAGCAGCTCTGGCTGGCATGGGGGACTGGCGACATAGATGACTGTGCCGCAGAAGCCATTAGCGCGTCGCTGGTAGCCAAGAAAAAGAAACTGACAGAAAATAGCGGACCAGAAAAAAAACCGGGCAGTGAGCGCCGCAGCTTGGCTAAAAGGCCATCCGCTTCAAACTCAATAAAACGTCGCAGGCTCTTGGCGGCCTCCGGGGCAGTGCCAGGAGCAATTGCCGCCAATTTCACGACAGGCGAGATTGCTGCCCTGACTGTCATAGCGCGGGAATGCCAGCGCTCTGGCACGTGCCAGTTTTTTATGGACCAGATTGCAGCAATTGCCGGGGTTAGCCGCACAACAGTCCGCAACGCTTTCAGGCACGCACAGCGGCTCGGCCTGATCGATGTGCAAGAGCGGCGGAATCCGGGGCGGGCATCCGAAACCAATATCGTGAGCATTATTTCGAGGGAATGGTCAGCATGGCTTCGGCTGGGGGGGAGAGGGTGCAGAAAACTGCAAACCACGAATACAGCTCTAGATTCTAGAACCGGCCAACAGCATGTGAATAGCACGAATAAGGAACATAAATCCTTGCTGCCTTATACCAAACCGGCTATTTTACAGGGATGGAAAGTGAAACAGCCAGAGCGTCACAAGCAGGTCTAACGGGTCGCTTGGCTGATCTAATTGGCCCCGATACGAGCGGAACTTTCATGACAAAAATTGAAAGAAAAAAAGGAGATTTAGAGAAAATACCACTTTCCAATCAGTATGTTACAAAACCTGATGCCAGTCAGAGAGGAACGAGCGCACATATAGTGTTATATAGGCCGACCCGTGAACCACTGCGCTCGACAACGGCAAGGCACAAAAATGGCATGTCAGCTGATGAGTGCAAGCGAGTAGGTGCGGGGCTGAAAATATTGTGGGAATGTCAACGACAGAAAAACGCAATCGTCTGCTATGCGGTGTTGGGCGATGAATTGTTCAACCAGCCCCTAGGGGACAGGCATAAGACCTGCGAACGATTTTGCTCATTTTTGGTGAAATACCAAAAACGGCACGGCATACCTCAATTTTGGTTGAAGGTAATCGAGATGGAAGGCAGCCTGCACTTCAACATCGCCTTTTTAGGCAATAACAAAATTCTGCACAGCCTGAAAAGCGCGTTTCTTGATTATCTGACAGGCGACAAGGCCATTCAAACCGTTGGGGAAAATGTCCGTGACAGGAAAAAAGTGGAGGCTTACCTAATCAAGGAAAGGACTAGCGAAGCCAATCATGCATTGAGACTTCACCTCTCAACCCGCCGGACAACAACCGGCAAAACAGAAGGAATCGGTGACCGGGTTCGTCTCAGCTATGCACTAGAGGCAGAGGCACTTTCTGAAAAATTGATCCTGCCTTGGCAAAAGAGGAACGCAATGAGAGCGCCCGCCACCAGCTCGCGTAAAAAGCAGTGTATCAGCCAAACGCAAGTCCAGCTAACGGCACTACAGCCCAGCGGTCAACTCTTGTTATTTCCGGATATGGGCAGGCCTGTTGCAAGATTCAGAAACTTCGGCGGGGGACATATACCGCAGTCTGTCGCGCTTGAAATTGAACATCTGCGGCGGTGCAAGGGCTATTCCCAAAAGCAGTTGGGACGGCTCGCTGGAATTTCGCAGCCAACTATTGCCAATGCCCTGCATGGCAAGTTTGGCCTGTCAGTGCGTGCGGTCAATCGAATTCGGGAGGCTCTGGCAGCATGAAAAAACCAGAAATTCACACGGTCAGTATGAGCCAAAAAAAAGCAACCGGATCGGACAATTGCGATTGGGCTGATGTGTTGATCAACCAAGTAGGCAATACGCTCTGGACAAAAAATTCTGACAAAAACCAGACGGACCAGCTCGTGCGGGGAATGTGCGCTGGCATGATGGAGATCGGTCCCGCAGATGTAATGGAGGGCATGATCGCCGCCCAATTGATCGCGTCACACAATGCAGCGATGGAATGTTACCGGCGCGCCATGATCAATGAACAAACTTTCGAGGGACGGCGGGAAAGCTTGAACTATGCGAACAAACTTTCCCGCACGCATGCGACGCTGGTTGAGGCACTCAATCGGCACCGGGGAAAAGGTCAGCAAAAAGTCACAGTTGAGCACGTCCACGTGCACGCAGGCGGGCAAGCGGTAGTTGGGAACGTCAATGCGGCGGGGGGAGGGCTTCCCATGAAAAGCGAGGATCAACCCCATGCACTTACCCATGCACCAAGCGAAATGCTGCACAGCCAAGTCAAAGCGGACCGCCAAGGCCTGCCTGTCACCAGCCGTTAAAGGCTATGGGGTTTGCAGGATGCATGGGGCAGGAGGAGGGGCACCAGCTGGCAACAGGAACGCAAGGAAGCACGGGAATTTCAGTTGCGAGGCTGTCGAGAGCAGGCGAGAAATCAGGCGGATTATTCGTCAAAGCCGGGAGTTGGTTGAGATAATCTGAAAGCCAGGAGGAATATCATGATGCTTGCGCGCGCTACGACTCTTGCGATGTGCCTCATTTTGCCGAATATGGCATATTGAACGTGTGGACATCGGGCAGGATCGTAATCGGGCCGTTTTTGCCCCTCCCGCCGCAAACCGGAACCAATCCACCCCCAGATAGTTGATCTATGTCAGGGCGGAGCCGGGCCATCTGGGGTCCACTGCCGTTGATGCGCGAATCGTGCCTAATGAGGGTGGAACCATGAGCACTTCAAAAATTTCCCGTCGCACAATCGTGCAGGGTGTGGCTGTTGCCGGGGCTTTGCCGGTTTTGGCACTCAGTGTTCAGCCTGCGTTCGCCAAGGCGTCACAGGCGTCGGTCGCCTATCAGGCAACGCCCAAGGGCAGCAATTCCTGCGCCAATTGCAACCTGTTCCAGCCTGCCACGGCTTGCAAACTGGTTGACGGTCCTGTAGCAGCGGAGGGCTGGTGCAAGATTTGGGTCAAGAAAGCCGGTTAGCACGGGCAGGGGGGCTTGGCCAATGCAACATTTATCCGTTTCTGATCCGGCATGGCTGCTTGTGGCAGTTTTCCGGCGCTTCGGCCAGACCCTGGCCGGAGCGCTTTTTTGTATGGCGCTGACGGTGTTCGGGCTGGCTATGGCCAGCACGCAGGCCAGTGCCATTCCCAGCTTTGCCCGCCAGACCGGCCAGCCCTGCTCGTCCTGCCACACGGCATTTCCGGAGCTGACGCCGTTTGGCCGCCGCTTCAAACTCGGCGGCTACACGCTGGAAGGTGGCGAGTCCAAGCTGCCGCCGCTGTCGGTGATGGTGCAGTCCACTTTCACCAGCCTGCAGCGCGGTCTTGATGCGCCGGGCGGCACTTATGCGCCGCCTTCGCCCAATGGCGGGTTCAAAACCAACAACAACGTCAATCTGGCGCAGCAAGCCAGCCTGTTTTATGGCGGCAAGATTTACGGCAATCTCGGGGCTTTCATCCAGACAACCTATGCGCAGGGCTATACCCGCAATTATTCGCTGGATTTGGCCGATATCCGCTATGCCGACAGCACCAAACTGGCCAATCTGGATGTCACCTATGGCGTCACCGTCAACAATGCACCGGGCGTGCAGGATGTCTGGAACACCACGCCGCAATGGAATTTCCCCTACATCAAGTCGATTTTCGCGCTGTCACCCGCAGCCGGCACGATGATTGAGGGGTTTGGTTCCAGCCAGACGACGGGTGCGGGTGCTTATGTCTTCGCGCATGACATGGTCTACGCCGAACTCAGCGCCTACGGCTCGCTCTCGCCTCGCGCGCAGACAACGCTCGGCCTGTCTCCGCCGGACCGGGGCATGACCATCAAGGGCCTTGCGCCCTACTGGCGTCTGGCGGTCGAGCCAAGCTGGGGGGATCATTCGCTGATGATCGGCACCTTTGGCATGGCCGCCAATATCGCGCCGGGGCGCGATTACAATATCGGCACTGACAAGTACACCGATCTTGGCTTTGATGCGCAATATCAATGGATCAGCGATACCCATGCCGTGACGGCACGGGCGGCCTACATCTATGAAAAGCAGCAGCTCGATTCCACTTTCGGGCAAGGCGGATCCAGCAATCCCAACAACAACCTGCGCAGCTTCAAGGCATCAGCTTCGTATATTTACGATCATACTGTCAGCCTGACCGGCGGCTTCACCCTGTTATCGGGCAGCAAGGATGCGACAGTTTATGCCAACAACACCAACTTCTCGCCCAATTCGCGCGGATGGCTGGTGGATGTGGCCTATATGCCGTTCAGCAAGGGTGCGCCCGGCCCGTGGCCATGGCTCAACACGCGCGTCGGCCTGTCCTACAACTGGTGGACGCAGTTTGACGGCGGCAAGGCGGATATTGACCCCGTGCAATGCCCCGGTTGCCGCAAGGCCAGGAACAACAACACACTCATGCTCTACGCTTTCACCGCGTTCTAAGTGTCTGTCCGCGAGGAGCTTGATTTAAATGAATCACTTGTGATTCAAGGGAGGTGGCTTGATTCTTGAGGAGGTCGCCAATGTGGACGAAGGAAACCCGCGCCCGGTATGACCAGAGCAAGCTGCTATCCGACTGATTTGACCGATGACGAATGGGCGCATATCGAGTCTCTGATCCCGCCTGCCACGAGGGGCAATCTGATCGCGATGGATGAATGAGGGCTTCAACCAACCAGCCGTTGCCACAGTGACCGGGGA
Source organism: Hyphomicrobiales bacterium (assembly GCA_043784745.1). Classification (GTDB taxonomy): domain Bacteria; phylum Pseudomonadota; class Alphaproteobacteria; order Rhizobiales; family Beijerinckiaceae; genus JAYVYA01. The sequence continues at coordinate 1,112 of JAYVYA010000444.1, read as the reverse complement.
ACTACCTGATTGCGCTGGTCGGTAATTGCCAACCGGCTGGCCTGATCCTGCCATTGATCGCGGGACCGTTTGACCTCGTCCAGGAGGTCGCGCATTCCTTTTAGCTCAGCTTCCAATGCAGCCATTCGCAGAGCCAATTCATGATCCGTCGCGTCGGTTACATTCGATGCAGAGCGGGACAGCTCAGGCATTGCGTTCTGTCCCACGGCATGATGCGCGGAATGTTCCGGCACAACGGGCAAGAGCTTTGGCGGGTAAACGCGGCTCAGCTCTGATGGGTCAATTTCATAGCCACCATTGGCAGTCCGTCCCGCAGACAGGCGACCATTCTGGATTGCACGCAAGATCGTGCTCTTGCTCGTTCCGGCCTGTTGCGCCGCGTCCCGCAGTGAGAATTTAGGCATTGCGCTCTGTCCCATGATCCGGTGCGGCGCAATGGTGCACGGATAGGGTTAGCCAATTGTTAACGGGATTTATCGGTCGCAGCTTATTTCAGAAAAACCCATTTTATCGCTTGTAAGGAATTAAAACTAGCGTATAGTTTCCTTACAGACAAGGGGGCGGGCATGAAAACGCTGATTAGCTACATTCGGGTTTCAACTGCACAGCAGGGCAAGAGCGGCCTTGGCATTGAGGCACAACGTGCGGCTATTGTCCGGTTTGCTGAAGTCGAGGGCTTTACGATCACGGGCGAGTTTGTCGAGGTTGAAACAGGCAAGGGCAGCGATGCGCTGGAACGCCGCCCGCAACTGGCCGCAGCTCTGGCAGAAGCCCGCCGTCAAAAAAGCGCGGTCACTGTCGCCAAGCTGGACCGGCTCAGCCGTGACGTGGCGTTTATTTCCGGCCTGATGGCTCAGCGCATCCCGTTCATCGTGACGGAACTTGGCGCGGACTGCGACAGCTTTATGCTTCACGTTTATGCAGCCTTGGCGGAAAAAGAGCGTGCGCTGATCGCGGCGCGGACCAAGGCAGCGTTGGCAATTGCGAAGCTTCGCGGGGTCAAGCTCGGCAATCCCAATCTGGCAGCGGCACGGGACAAGGGCGTTGTCGCCATCAAGGCCAATGCCGACAAGTTTGCAGCGAATGTCCTGCCCATGATCCGGGCGGCGCGA
>JAYVYA010000443.1:0-2295 GCA_043784745.1 Hyphomicrobiales bacterium | reverse complement strand
GGAAAAAGGCCAGACTTTGCGGTCCGATTATCCCTCGATGGTGCAGATCAACAACAAGATCAAGGAAACCGACCGGCAAATTGCCGAAGAAATCCGCGTCATCAAATCCTCCCTGAAAGGTGCCTATGAGGGTTCGCTGAAGCAGGAAGCGGAAATGAAGAGCCGCATTGTCAGCTTGCGCGCCGACGTGCTGGATTTGCAGAAGCGCAGCATCCAGTTCAACATTCTCAAGCGCGAAGCCGACAGCAACCGCACCCTGTATGAAGATTTGCTGCAGCGCTACAAGGAAGTGGATGTGGCGGGTGGCATCGGCACCAGCAACATCTTTATCGTTGACCGGGCCGAAGTGCCGGGCGCGCCGTCCTCGCCAAATGTCACCGCCAATATGGGGATGTTTTTTCTCCTCGGCATGATTGCCGCCCTGGCGGTCGCCTTCCTGCTGGAGCGGCTCGACAATACCGTCACCAAGCTGGAAGAGTTTGAACGGCTGACCGGATTGTCGACGCTGGGTGCCGTGCCGGTGATTGCGGCAGGATCAACGCTTGAAGGGGAAATGGCCAATCTGCGCTCGCGCATGTGGGAAGCCTATCGAAGCCTGTGCACGTTCCTGAAATTTGCCACCGACAATGGACTGCCCAAATCGGTCTTCTTCACCAGCGCCCATCCCAGCGAGGGCAAGTCTACCTCCTCGCTGGCGGTGGCCCGGCATTTCAGCAGCCTCGGTTTAAAGGTCTTGCTGATCGACGGCGACTTGCGCAAACCCTCCCTGCACCGGAAACTGGCGCTGGAAAACAGTTTTGGCCTGACCAATTATCTGACGGGAGCCATCTCGCCCGCCAAATCCCTGCAAACCACCGAATTTGACAACTTGTATTTCATGTCCTCCGGCCCGGTGCCGCCCAACCCCTCGGAACTGCTGGGGTCGCCGCGCCTGTCGATGCTGATGTCGATGGCCAGCGAGAAGTTTGATCTGGTGGTGGTCGATGGCCCACCGGTCATGGGCCTCGCCGATGCCCATCTTCTGTCCAGGGCCACCGCCGCCACCATATTTGCAACGCAAGCCGGAAAAACCCCGAAACATGCCATCCGCGCCGCGTTGAAGCGCCTGCATTCGGGCCGCTGCAATGTCATCGGCACCGTTTTGACGCATTACCAGCCGCGCAAGGAGAGCCAAGCCTATGAAAACGGTTATTCCTACGGTTCGGGTCCCGAACCCGGCGGCGATGCCGCGCCTGCGCTCGCCAGAAGCGGCCTGTTCGCTGGCGTAAAAGCGCTGATTTCGCGATGACTACCGGCGGGGCGAGAATGCTAGGCGGGGAGAAGAACCGGCGCAAACCGGCCTCCCGAACCATCCTGGCCATTCAAATCGGCATTGCCCTGCTCCTGTTCTGGCAGATTGTCACCCGCTCCGTGGCGGCCTGCCTGTGGCAGGTGGCACCTGCCACCGCTTTGGCGCTCGCGCCGGGAAATTCCAGCGCCCGGCTGCAGTTGGCCGAATGGATGCTGGGCCAGGGCGGGGCGGATCAGCCCCCGGCGATGGCCGTCCCGCGCCTGAATTCGCCTGCGGCGCAAGCGCAGGCCATGGCCATTCTGGCGCGGGGCATTGCCGCGCCCATGGTGGCGCCCGATATTTCGGCTGCTGACCGGGCCGTCATCCAGCAATTGGCGGCGCAGGCCTGGCTGAGCCAGCCGCTTAACCCGCGCGCGCCCCGCCTGCTTGGCCAAATAGTTGAATCCGGCCCGAAGGCAGCCGTGCTGATGGCGCGGGCACGGGCCTTGTCGATGCATGACCCGCTGGCAAATTATTGGCTGCTGCAAGCCGCGTTCCTCGCCTCCGATTTTTCCGCCGCGCTCGATCATGCCGATGTGCTGCTGCGGGCGCAGCCAGACAGCCATTCCATTGTCATTCCGGTGCTGGCCCGCATGGCGGAAAACCCGGCGGGGGCCGGGCCGCTCGTGGCTATGCTGCACAGCAACCCGCCATGGCGGGCGCTGTTTTTCCTGACGATTATCAATTCGATTGCCAGGCCCGGCATTGTTTCGGACCTGCTGCTGGCTTTGCAGCAGGGTCCAGCCCCGGCAACAGCGGAGGAGGTAAACGCCTGTCTTGCCTGGCTGGTCAGATCGGGGCTGCACGGGCAGGCGCGCAATCTTTGGCAGCAGCTGTCGCCTGCCGCGTCCCCCAGCCGCGACGAGGCGCTGTTTGACGGGAATTTTGACGCACCGCCCTCGGCGACGCCGTTTGACTGGCACCTGCTGTCGGGCGGCGGCGTGCGCCTCGCCATCACAGCCGCT
>JAYVYA010000442.1:0-5078 GCA_043784745.1 Hyphomicrobiales bacterium | reverse complement strand
CCTCGCCCACAAACTTCTCGTCCGCCTCAACGCCAAAGCACGCGAAACGCGCGAAACATTCGGGAGCGCAACTTGACAACCCAGATAGTCGCTTCTCCCGCCCTTGGCGGGAGAAGGAGCCCAACGGGCGGCCCTACTTCTCCACGACTTCCATCGCGCCGAAGCCGGTGCGCCCGAAGCGTTGCGGACGGTACATGTCCTCAATGGTGGCGGGCGGGTAGACGTAGCGTCCGGGCGTCACCGCCCGCACGATATACGCCACCGTAAACACCGCCTTGTCCGACCCCGAGCGGTCAAACGCCGCAACGAACCGGTCGTCGCGGTATTCGGTGTGGCTCGGTTCGACCTGGGCCTTGAGGAAGGCGAGCGCATCATTGGCGCTGTCGAGCAGGTTGGGATTGTCAATCTCCAGCCCGGCAGGCAGGTGATCAACCAGCAGCAGGCGGGCATAGGCCGCCTCCTGCTCGGTGATCTTTAACGCGACGATGAAGCGGTCAGTCTGCTTCACCTTTGCTGCATCCAGCCTGGTGCCGTCCATTTTGAAGAACTCGCGCTCCACAACATAGCCAGCGGAGGCCGCCGGTTCCTTCACCGCCGGATTGCCGGAGGTGGTCAGCACCATCCGTGCAATGGCCTCACCCCTGTTGGTGATGGTGGAGGGGCGGGCCTCCAGCGTCGCCGAGCGGAAGGTCTTGTAATAGGCCCCGGTTTTGGCATTGCCATCGACATCCAGCTTGAGCGTGCTGGCCTGTTTGGCCATGGCCTGCGCGGCCAGCACCATCCAGCCGTTTTCCTGCGTCGAGGTCCAGTGCGTTGCCGGGCGCTCCACTTCCATCACGGCGGCGGCGCGCTGCATGTCGGCGAGGGTCGCGCCGCTTTCGGCTTCCAGCGCCATCACGCCGGCGCTGTCGCGCAGGCGCGAACCATAGTCGGAGCGCGAATGCACCGAGGCCTTGACCGCCACCAGCTGGTCGGTTGCCCCGGTGAACAGGCTGGCGGCGCGGCCCTTGTCTCCCAGCAGGGCAAAGCTGGCAGCAAGCTGGGCCCGGGCCAGCGGGCTTTGGAAGGCAGCCAGTTTGGTGTCGGCGAGGTAACGCAAATCCCCCATCACCGGGCGGCCATTGCGGGCCAGCACATAGACCGCATAGGCAATGCCCGGCGAATTGTCCTTGTCCAGCTCCGGCGCATTGGCAATATTGTTTCTGAGGTAATCGAGGCCAGTGCCGAAGGCCTTGGCGGGCACCTCGTAATTAGCCTCGCGCGCCCGGGTCAGGAAATCCATGACAAAGCTGGAGAGCCAGATATCCTCGGTGCCGCCAGCCTGCCAGAGGCCGAAGGAGCCGTTGGTATCCTGCCGTGACAGCACCTTGTCGATGGCATCCCGGATTTTCTGGTCAATCGTGTCGTCCAGCGCCAGCGCCTCGCTGGCGGCGAGCTTGTTGACATAGAGCAGCGGCAGGGCGCGGCTCACGGTCTGTTCCGAGCAGCCATAGGGGTAGCGGTCCAGCGCCAGCAACAGGGCTGGCACGTCAATCGCGCCCAGCGGCGAAACCGCCACCGACACTGCGCCGGTTCCGGGGACGAAATCGGCAATCAGGTCGGAGGAGACCGTCAGGCTTTCACCGGGATTGAGCGGGCGCACATTGCGCCGGTAGAGTTCGGAGGTGCCGGGCAGGACACTGAGGTTGAAGCTCTGCGTCGCGTCCAGCCCCGGCCCGGTCAGGCGCATGTCAATCGCGGCATGGCCAAGCCCGGCCGCATTCACCGGTATCGTGAAACTGGTGCGGGCACCCGCTTCGAGCTTCACCGTGCGGCGCAGCGCGTCGGCGGCCACTGTCACCGGCCCGTGCAGGTCAAGATCAAACACATAATCCCCGGCCTTGCCTTCGACATTGTCAAGCTGGACGTGGATGCGCGACTGGTCGTTGAGCGACAGGAAACGCGGCAATGTGGCCTGCACCACGACGGGATCGCGGATGAAGACTTGGGCTTCGGCACTGCCAACCCGGCTTTTGGACCAGGCAATGGCCATGACCCTGACCGAACCGTTGAAGGCCGGGAGATCGAAGGCGACATTGGCATTGCCGCTGGCATCGACCTTGACCACGCCGGAATAGCGGGCCAGCGGGGCCTGCGTTGGCTTGGGCACGCCATTGGCCAGAGCCGCCGCCGCGTCCGAACCCTGGCGGATCGCTCCGCGCGACCCCTGCATCCCGTCAATCAGCAAACCGTAGATATCGCGGATGTCGGTGGCGAGCTGCCGCTGGCCGTAGAAATAATCCTTCGGGTCCGGCAGCTTGTAGGAAGTCAGGTTGAGGATGCCGATATCGACCGCCGCCACCGCAATCGCCGCCTCCTCCCCGGGCTGCAGCCCGGTAAGCTTGATCGGCAAAGTCAGCTTCGAGCGCGGCGCGATCTTGTCGGGTGCGCCAAGGGCAATGCCGATCTTGTGGGCATCGGCATCCACGCCAAACCAGGCCAGGCCCAGAGCGCGGCCCGGCATGCGTTTGGCGGCCTGATCGAGCGGGCGGTGCGCCAGCACGACGGCATAGGCCCCGGCACCCCAGTTGGCCTGAACCGGGACGGAATAGCTGTTATCCCCTTCCTTCAGGTCCAGCACCTGAATTTCGTTGAGCGCATCGCCGGCGATGGCAAGCGTCGCCTTGCCGGCAAAGCGGCTGTGGACGGCGAGCTTCATCGTGTCGCCCGAATTATAGGCTGCTTTGTCCAGCGTCACTTCCAGCAGGTCCGGCGTGTCAGCGGTGGCCTCGCCGGACCAGCCGGCATGGAAGGTGATGGCGGTGGGCGCATCCGTGCCGGTGTCGGTTTTCAGTTCCAGCCGGTAGCTGCCATAATCGACCGGGGTTGAAATGGCGGCAACCTTGTCCACCGCTACATCAATATGGCCGTCCGCTATTTTTTTGGAAGATTTGACCCGCTCATAGCCCCAGCGCCCGTCGGAATTATACCATTGATAGGCATTGTTTAGCCGGAACAGCGTCCATTGCACATTCTTGCGCGCCGAGCGTTTGCCGTCGTTGCCGACCACCACCACATCGAAATTGGCCACAGCATTTTCGCCCAGGGCATAATCTTCAAACTTCTTCTTGACGCCAATCATTCCGCCCTTGGGCAGCAAAGGCACGGTGATGGAACGCTCGACGGCGCGACCGCCGGGCTCGCCAACCCGCAGCAGGATTTTCGCCTCAACCATGCGCGGGGTGTTATATTCGGGGATCGCCACGCGCACGACGGCGCGGCCCTTGTCATCCGTGGTTTCCTTCTGTTGCAGCTCACCCTTGATGGCGTCAAAGGCCTCATCGGTCAGGCCGGCCTCATAGCCTTTGAGGGCGGGCAAAGCGGCGGTGTCGGCGGCCTGCACGCGCATTTCGCCGTCAATTTCCAGCGCCGAGCCGGGCGCGCCATAAAGGAAGCGGGCATCGGCGTCGATTTCGACAACGTCTCCCGAGCGGGCGATGACTTGCTTGGGCTTGATGGTGAAATCCAGCGTTTCGGGCACATAATCTTCGACGAGGAAGCTGGTTTCGCCAATCGACGGACTTTTCGGGTCGGCAAAGGCCTGCACCTTCCAGGTGCCGGTGGCCGCGCCCGGTTGCAGGGCGAGCGACAGGGAACGCCCGCCAATGCCCTGATCCTCTACCAGCACGCGCTTGTATTCCACGCCATCGGGGCGCTTGGCCACCAGCGTCATCGGCACGCCGGGGACAGCAATGCCCTTGGAATCACGCATCAGCGCGGTGAGATAGACCGTCTCGCCGGAGCGGTAGACCCCGCGTTCGGCATAGAGCAGCGCATCCAGCGCTTTGGCAGCGCTGCGGCCCTTGACGCCCCGGTCCGTCAGGTCAAACGCTGTGGCGGCGAGGCCGAGGAAGCTGTAATCGCCGCTGCTGGTGGTGGCGACGATCATGCCGGGGGCCATGCCGCCAGTGCCGCGGGCCAAACCCGGATCAAACTTGATATGCCCGTCGGCAGGGCTGCGCACGGTCGCCAGCACTTCATTGCTGCGCGACACCAGCCGCACCTCCACCCCGTCCATCGCATTGGCGGTGGCGAGCGAGCGCACGAGAATGTGCACACCGTCCTGCCCGGTAAAGGCGGTAAGGCCGATATCGGAAACAATGAACCATTGGGTGGCCAGATTCTGGCCATCGCCATTGTCGCCCGTGAGATCAAGCGGCTTGTCCCCGGCATGGGCCACCATGACATAGACGCCCGGCTCCAGCTTGCCCGCCGCTTCCATCACCGGGAAAGCGGTGACCACGTCCTGATTAAGCTGGGGCTTCACATCCAGCGTGCCGGACCAAACCTTGACGGCATCACCATCGGCGAGCTGGCCAATCTTGTAGGAACCGAGCTGGTTGAGAAAATCCTCCGAGCGGACGGTGGGCAGGAGGTTGCGGTCGGAAATGCGCAGGATATCAACGCCGATGATCGGGGTGTTGACCGAAATAACCGGAATTCCCTCCTGGCCGATGCGGGGCAGCACATAATTCTTGCCGGTGAAATGCACGGCGGCGGAACGGTCCTTGACGTAGATTTCGTAATCGCTGGATTTCAGAAGGTCTTCGCCGACCGCCGAGGGCAGGCCCTTGCGCACCACCATGGCATAGCGCTCGCCATGCTTGAGACCCTCGACGCAGAGCTGCTGGTCTTCGGAGGAGATGGCGGCATTGCTGGAACCGGCGACGGCAATATAGGGCGCAAAATCAATCTTGCCGCGTGCCAGCGGTTCGGAAAACTGGAAACAGACGCGGGGGGAGGCAGCGTCCGAATCCACCTTGTATTCCAGGATGCGGAAGCCGTATTTTTCGCGCATTTCCTGATAAGTGGCGCGTGTGGCAGCGTCGTCCTTCTTGTCGAGGCTGGCGCGGTAGGCATTCAGCGCCTGCCGCCACGATTCCCGCTTGGCCGAGATTTCGCCCAGATAGTTTAGCGCGCTGATTTCATCAGGGGCGGCATTTGCACGCAGGTAGGCAATATAGGCTGCCACCTCGGCATTCTGGCGCAGGGCATAATAACCATTGGCATCGGACTGCAATGCGACAAACGCGGTTTTG
>JAYVYA010000441.1:0-14024 GCA_043784745.1 Hyphomicrobiales bacterium | reverse complement strand
GAGCTTTTGGCAGCATGAAAAGCTTGAGCGCGGCGGCGCAGGGCGGCAATAACGGTTTTCGTGGTTGGGGCGCGGGGGAACATGAACCGGCTCCTGAGTGATCGCGGTTTTTGCCATTGGCTCGAACCTGCCGCAATATCTGCTGGCGGGCCCGTATTTTGGTGGCATGTCAGGGGTGGTCTACGGGCTGATCGGCTATTTTTGGGCGCGCGGGAAATTCCAGCCGCTGTCGGGCTATGGGTTGGGGCAACAGAATCTGGTGATTGCCCTGGCCTGGTTCGTGCTGTGCTGGACCGGCCTGCTCGGCAATGTCGCCAATTGGGCCCATACGGGCGGGCTGGTGCTGGGCTTTGCCTGCGGGTTTATTGATGCGCGCGGCGGGTTTGTGCGACGCGCGAAGAGGCAATAGCCGCCAGCCTCAATCCAGCGTCTTTCTGAACCGCAACAATGCCGTGGCAGCATATGCCACAATAAACAGCGCCAGAATTGCCATCTCGTCGGCAATCGGGGGCCATCCCGCGCCTTTCAGCATAACAGCACGGATAACGCGCAGGAAATGGGTCAAAGGAAAGATTTCGCCGACATATTGGGCCCATGGCGGCATACCGCCAAACGGGAACATAAAGCCGGACAGCAAAAGCGAGGGCAAAAAGAAGAAAAAAGTGAGCTGCATCGCCTGCATCTGTGTGCGGGCAAAGGTGGAGATGGTATAGCCCAGCAATGTGAGCGACAGCACAAACAGCAACACACCCGCCAGCAGCAATTGCAGCCCGCCGATGAATGGCACGGCGAACACATATTTTGCCGCAGCCAGCACGAAGGCGACTTGCACCGCTCCGACTGCCAGATAGGGCAAAATCTTGCCCAGCATCAGTTCGCCGGGCGAGCCGGGCATGGCCAACAGGTTTTCCATTGTTCCGCGCTCAATCTCGCGGGTCAGTGCCATGGATGTCATCATCACCATGGTCATTTGCAGGATGACGCCGAGCAGGCCAGGCACAATGTTGTATTGTGAAATACCTTCCGGATTATAGCGCCTGTGAATAACCGCATCAATCTGCGGCGGCGCGGCGGCGCTGATGTCCCGCTCGCGCAGCAAGGCGCGGCTGGCAATCGTTGTGAGGGCGGAGATGGCGCCGCTGGACGCGGCAGGGTCGGTCGCATCCGCCTCCACCAGAATTTGCGGCGATTCTCCCCGGTCCACCCGGACATCAAAATCGCCTGGAATGGTGACGACAAAGGAAACAGCGCCGCGTTCAATCAACGCCTCGGCCTCTGCGGCGCTTCCGGAAATATGCGTGAAGCTGTAATAGCCGCTGGACTCCAGCGCCTGCACCACAGCTCTGGAATAATGGCCATGGCCAAGCGGCAGCAGCGCGGCATTCAGGTGTTTTGGATCATTGTTGATGGCAAAGCCGAACAGCAGCAATTGCATCACCGGCACACCCAGCATCATGGCAAAGGTGATGCGGTCCCGCCGCATCTGAATGAATTCCTTGGTCAGGATCGCGTGCAGCCGGGTCCTCGAGGGCAGCCAGTTCATGCCATATTGTCCTTTGACCGGGCCATGAACTGAATGAAAACATCTTCAAGGCTGGTCACACCCGGCTCGATCACCAGCCCCGGCCCTTCCACGGCCTTCAGCGCCAGCGCCAGCTTCGCCTTGTCCTTGCCCACCACATGCAGGGTTGCACCAAAATGGGCGACCTGATCGACACCGTCTGCACCCTTCAGTCTGGCTTCCGCAGCGGACAGGTTTTCCCCGTGCAGCACACAGGTTGTCAGCCCGGCACTGGCGATGACATCCTTCACCGTGCCCATTGCCAGCAAGCGGCCATAAGCAATATAGCCGATGCGGTGGCAGCGCTCGGCCTCGTCCATGTAGTGGGTGGAGACCATCACAGTCATGCCGGCAGCGGCAAGGCGGTGAATTTCGTCCCAAAAGTCGCGCCGGGCCTTTGGGTCAACGCCCGCAGTCGGCTCATCCAGCAACAGCAGTTCCGGGCTGTGCATGGTGCAGGCCCCCAGTGCAAGCCTTTGCTTCCAGCCACCGGAAAGCGTGCCCGCCAACTGATTGCGGCGGGAAGTAAGGCCGAGATTTTCAAGCGTCCGGGCAACATGCTCGCGTGGCGGTTTCAGCCTGTACAGGCCAGCAACAAAATTGAGGTTTTCGGCAATCGTCAGGTCTTCGTAAAACGAAAATTTCTGGGTCATGTAGCCGACGCGCAGCTTGATTTTCAGGCTGTCGCGCCGCACGTCCAGCCCCAACACTTCCCCGCCGCCGCCATCCGGGGTCAGCAGACCGCAGATCATGCGGATAATTGTGGTTTTGCCGGAACCATTGGGGCCAAGAAAACCGACAATCTCGCCGCGCGCCACATCCAGAGACACCTTGTCCACCACCGTGCGGCCGGAAAAGCACTTTGTCAGGTCCCGCACCGCGATGACCGGCGTCATGGCCGGGCGTCCGGAATCGTGGCATCGACGATCTGGCCCGGTTGCAGCACGCGCAAGGCGCCGCCAACAGGCTTTGCCTCCACCAGATAAACCAGCTTTTGCCGGGTATCGGCGGAATAGATCACTGGCGGAGTGAATTCTGGCTCAGGAGAAATATAGCTGATACTGGCTCCCAACCCGCTGGGGCAGCCATCGCAGGCAACGTCCAGGCGCTGGCCAATCGTCAGGGAAGACAGCAACTTTTGTGGCAAAAACAATTTTAGCTTCAGCGCTCCGTCCGGCAGCAGAGAAACCACCGGGGCCTGCGGCCCGGCGAGTTCGCCAACGTGGCGGATGACATCGTAGATCCGGCCATTGCCCTGCGCCACCAGCGTACGGCGGGCCAGGCGCCAGCGGGCATTGTCCAGCGTCGCGCGCGACTGCGCGACGAGATTTTGCGCTGCATGGATGGCATCGTCGCGTGCGGGCAGGCGCGCCACAGCGAGATTGGCTGCAATTTCCTTGACATGCGCCAGCGTTACATCCCGCGCTGTGGTTGCCAGATCAAGCTCTGCCTGCGTCCCGGCACCTTTGCTGAACAAATCCTGCTTGCGGGTGAGGGCGCGCACTGAATCTTGCGCCTGCGCCTGGGCGGAGGCGAGAGTGGCTTCGATCACCGCAATTTCAGCCGGTCGTTTCCCGCGCAGCAAGTCTGACAATTGCGCTTCTGAGATGGCGAGTGCGGCTTCCGCCTGCAGCGCCGTATTGGTCGCATCGGCCTGTTCCAGCACTGCCAGAATGGTGCCGCTGGCTACCTTGTCGCCGCGCTGGACCCGCAAATCGATAATCTGCGCAATGTCAAGCGGGGCTATCAGCACATATTCACCCTCGACATAGCCTGCCACCCGGGCCTGCACGGGCTGGCAGGCTGTAAACAGGCTGGCGATGAAGTGGAGGGCGCACAGGGACTGCAACAAATCTTCCCTCCACGGAAAACCCGGGTTCAATTGGCCCCAGTTTGTTTGTTCCAGTCTGGCAGCGGCCTTGATCAGGCGAAAGTGCGGCAATCAGGCGGTTTTGGGCGCTCAATCGTCAGGATACAGGTTATTGGCCGGGTCGTCCGGCAATCCGGAGGCATAGATCGCGGTCCAGCCATTCTGGCCCAGCCCGACGCCTTTGCATTTCAGGTCGGCCAGCACCTTCTTGCCCTGGGTGACGAGAATGCCGTCCAGAAACGGTTTACCGGAGCCGTTGCGGGCGGAATAAACAGAATAAGTAATTCCCGCCCGGGAAAACCGGACAAAATCACCATTGCCGGGCGCAATCACAGCCCGGGTGAACGCCTTGCGCGGGTCCGCACCCGCATCAGGGTAGGACAATTCCAGCGCCCCCGGTTTGCCTGCCCGGTAGAACAGGGTGCCCGCTGATTCGGACAAGTCCTTCGATCCGCACAGCGAAATGATTTTGGTGCCTGCCTGGCAGGAAAAAATGGCATTTTCAGCCGGGGTGCACAGGGTGGTTTCCGCCCGCGCGGCGCTGGCAGTTAAAATCAACGCGATAGCCAGTATGCGCATGGGTTTCTCCAAATTGGTCCACATTATCGTGCCACAGTTTCCAGCCGCAGCCAAATCAGCCCGGCACAAATTCGTTGCGCCGGTAGCCCTGTGCAAACAGCAGCGCCGTGAGATCGCCGTGGCGGATGCTGGCATGGGCGGCGGCGGCGACCGCAGGCTTGGCGTGATAGGCAATGCCGAGGCCGGCCGCGCCCAGCATGTCCAGATCATTCGCGCCATCGCCGACCGCCAGCGTCCCGGCGGGGTCGAGCTGGTGTTGTGCGGTCAGGCTGGCGAGCGCCGCGCGCTTGGCCTCGCGGCCAAGGATCGGTTCGGCCACCTCGCCGGTGAGGAACCCGTCGCGCACCAGCAATTCATTGGCCTGATGTGTGTCAAAACCGAGCATACCGGCGATTTTGCGGGTGAAGAGGGTGAAGCCGCCCGAGACCAGCGCGGTTTTGGCACCATTGGCGCGCATCGTCGCCAGCAGGGTTTTCGCCCCCGGTGTCAGGGTGATGCGGCTGGCAATCACTTCGTCAACCACCGCCACCGGCAGGCCCTTCAGCAGGGCGACGCGCTCACGCAGGGCCGGTTCAAACGCAATCTCGCCGCGCATCGCCCGCTCGGTTATGGCGGAGACATGGGCCTTGACCCCGGCAAAATCGGCCAGTTCGTCAATGCATTCCTGGCCGATCATGGTGGAATCCATGTCGGCGATGAGGAGGTTTTTGCGGCGGAATTCATTATCTTCGCTAATAATCACATCAACCGGATGGTCGCCGATGTTTTTCAGGCACTCATCGCGCATCATGTCCATATAGAGTCGCTGAACATTTGGCCCCAGCTTTTCATCAAAGTCTTCAATAGTGAAGGTAATGTCGATGGCAAAACCGGGGTTCAGCCGCGTGGAAATGCGGCCATAAGGCAAAAATTGCACCACTTCCCGGCACATCGCATGGGTGACGGCATAATTGTCCGGGTGCGAAATCAGGGTTGCGACATATTCGGTTTCGTAGTCCATGGCAGCACATCCCAAGGGCAGGCAGAGGAAAATCCTGCCAAGGGCAGGCAGGGGAAAATCTTGGCAGTTTCAGCGCTTCTCATTGCAGGCCCGACGGCCAGCGGCAAGTCCGGTCTGGCGATAAAGCTGGCGCAAAGGCTTGGCGGCGCGGTTATCAACGCCGATTCCATGCAGGTCTACCGGGATTTGCGGATATTGTCGGCGCGGCCAACGCCTGCCGAGGCGGCGCAAGCGCCGCACCGGATGTTCGGCGAGGTCGATGGTGCCGTGAACTACTCGGTCGGGTTGTGGCTGGCAGATGTCGCGGCGGCACTGAATCAGGCGCGGGCGGACGGGCTGTTGCCCATCGTTACCGGCGGCACCGGTTTGTATTTCAAGGCGTTGACGCAGGGGCTGTCGGAAATTCCGGCTGTGCCGCCGGAAATCCGGGCGCAGGTGCGGGCGGCGGGCCAGGGGGCCAGCCCGCAGGAATTGCACGCCAGACTTGCCGCTTGCGATCCGGCAATGGCGGGAAGGTTGCGACCCACCGACCCGCAGCGAATCCTGCGCGCGCTGGAAGTGTTTGCCGCCACCGGCCAGTCGCTGGCGTCTTTCCAGAATATGCGTTCTGCGCCGCTGCTGGCGGATTTTGCCGGCATATTTCTGGCGCCCGGCCGGGAGGTCCTGCGGGCCAAAATCGATGCGCGGTTTGACGGGATGCTGGCGGATGGCGCGCTGGAGGAAGTGCAGGCACTGGCGGCGCGCGGGCTGGACCCCGCGCTGCCGGTGATGCGCGCCCATGGCGTGCCCGCGCTTGCGGCGCATCTGCGGGGAGAAATGTCATTGGAGGAAGCTGCCGCCACCGGCAAGGCCGACACCCGCGCCTATGCCAGGCGGCAACTGACTTTTGCCCGGCACCAGCTGCCGGAATTGCGCTGGGTTGCGCCGGAAGCGGCAAAAGCGGCGGTTTTGGCTATGATCACCTAAAACCTTTTCGCCTCCCGCACCCACGCTGCCAGCACGGAACCCAGCAGCAGCACCAGCCCCAGCAACCCCACTGCCAGCGGCGCAATGCCGACACCTTTGACCACACTGGCACCGGTGCGGCGGATGGCGATGAAATCGGACCCGGCATAATTTGGGCTGCCCCGCAGCGACACGATGCGCGGCAAATTGATGCCGCCAGCGGACGCCAGGCGCCGGACGCTGCCGCCGCTGGCCTCTGCCAGGGCACGCAAATGTTCGGGGGTGGACACCACCTCCTGAAACTCGCGCGGGTTGTCGGCACCAACATTGACCAAAGTGACCAGATCGCCGTCCGTCAGCCGGTAAAGCCCCAGCTCCTCCGCCCTGACCTTTCCGCGTGACAGGCCGGGGGCCGCCATTTCCAGAATGGCGGTGGACGTCAATCCGGAGGGGGCGGTGAGGGTCACCGAACCAGCTTCCGGTTTCAGGCTCTGGCGCTCGATGCTGATGTCGCGGCCCTTGGCGCTCGCCCGCAGCGCTTCCTCCTCCAGGTCCGGCTCTTTCATCAGCCAGTGCGCTAGGCGGCGCAGCAGGTCAAGATGCGGGCCGCCGCCTTGATAATCGCGCGCCCACAGCCACATCTGGTCCGACAGCAGCAGCCCGACGCGGCCCTTGCCCTCGCGCGACAGCACCAGCAAGGGCCTGTCCCCCGCACCGGCCATGACGCTGGTGCCGCGCAGCGTATCGGCCTCGACCTGGCGATACCATTCGCTCCAGGCGGGCGGGCTGGCACTGGCACCGGGCAGATCGCGGGTAACAGGGTGGCGCAACCCATCCGGGGTGATGCTGGCGCGGAAGCTCTGTTCAATCACCTTGCCGTCGGGTTTGGCGGGGGAGATTTTGCCCAGCGGCGAATAGAACAGGCCCTCGCCTTTGGCAAAATCGGGCCCCGCCGCCATCAGCAGCGCGCCGCCATCCCTGACATAGCGCACCATATTCTCGAAATAGACCGAGGGCAGGATGCTCTGGTTGGAATAGCGGTCGAAGATGATGAGATCGAATTCCTTGATCTTGGGGCCAAAGAGGTCGGCGACGGGAAAGCCGATCAGCGCCAGCTCGTTGGTTGGCGTCTGGTCATTCTTTTCCAGCGGGCGCAGGATGGTAAAGTGGACGAGATCGACATTGGCGTCGGATTTCAGCAGGTTGCGCCACATGCGCTCGCCTGCATTGGGTTCGCCCGACACCAGCAGCACTTTCAGCTTGTCGCGCACGCCCTCGATTGTCACAACGGCTTTGTTGTTGAGGGCGGTGAGTTCGCCGGGCAAAGCCTCGATTTCCAGCTCCACCAGATTGGGGCCGCCATGGGCAATGCGCACGGGCACGCGGATATTGGTGCCAGGCGGCACCTCCACCTTCGAAATTTCGCTGCCGTCGCGGCGAACGCGCAGCACAATCCGCTCGCCGCCCGCCGCCGTGTCAAGCACGCGCAGCACAATCGTCTGGTCCTTGCCGACAATGCCAAAGCGCGGGGCTTCCACCAGTTCCACCCGGCGGTCGCGCTCGCCTTCATGGCCGGTGATCAGGGCGTGCAGCGGGGCCTTGATGCCCCAGGCCTCAAGGCTGGCGGGAATGTCATGGACCACGCCATCGGTCAGCAGGATCACCGCGCCGAGGCGCTCGGGCGGCACATCGGCGAGGCCGGTGCCCAGCGCGGTGAACAGGCGGGTGCCATCAGCATCTGCGTCGGCCTTGCCGGTCTCGATCAGGCGGGTTTCGACATTGCCCATCTGGGCCAGAGCTTTTTCCAGCCCGGCGCGCGCGGCAAGGGTTTGCGCGGCGCGCTCGCCAATGGTCTGGCTGCCGGACTGGTCGACCACAAGCGCCACCACATCCTTCAGCGCCTCCCGGTCCTCGCGCACCAGCGAGGGATCGGTGAGGGCAGCCAGTATCAGCGCCAGCGCAATGGCGCGCAGGAATGTGCCGCAGCGGCCAGCATAAAAGCCAAGCGCCAGAATGGCGAGGGCTGCGGCGGCGAGGCCCGCGAGCAGGGGCCAGGGCAGCAGGGGCGAGAAAGCGAAGGAGAAGTTATTCATGGGGCCCCTTTCCGGAACGCGACCGTCCCGGTCGCTCCTGGGGCGCGGTGTGGGTGGCGGAAAGGGGCGGGCGGGACGCCCGCGTTCCGGAGTGGCCGTCCGCCCGGGTGCCGGAGATCACCATCTCAGTGCCCCAGCCGTTCGAGCAAATCGCGCACATGGACCTGATCGGATTTGTAATTGCCGGTCAGCGTGTACATCACCAGATTGATGCCGCCGCGCAGGCTCATTTCGCGCTGGCGGTTGCCGCCGGGCACCAGAGGATACAGCGGGTCGCCGTTGCGGTCAGCGGCCCAGGCGCTGGCCAGATCATTCGAGGTGATGATTACCGGGGAAACCGAGTCCCCGGCGCGGGCCGGGCGGCTGGCATCATTGGGGTCGGGCGGCGGCAGGGCTTCGATCCAAGTCTCGCCAATATTATAGCGCCCGGCAAAGCCTTCCAGCAGGTAAAACGTCTTGGTCACGACGTGGTCGGGCGGAATGCGCTCCAGTTCGGGCACATCGACGCCTTCCAGCAATTGCCGCAGCCAGCGGGTTTCCGGCGTTGGCGGGCCATCGGGGCGGGCGGTCAGGGCATCGCGTGTGTCAAAAATCACTGTTCCGCCATTTTTCATGTAGGCGGCAAGCTTGCTCACCGCGAGGCTGGAGGGCTGTGGCTGCTCGGCGGCGATGGGCCAGTAAAGCAGCGGATAGAACGCCAGTTCGTCACGGGTCAAATCCACCGCTGCGGGGTCGCCGGGGGAAAGCGAGGTGCGGGCGTCGAGCGTGCGGGACAGTGTGGCCAATCCCATGCGGCTGGAATCATCCAGCATTTTGTTGCCGGTGACGACATAGGCGAGCCGGGTTTTCAGCGCCGCATCAAAATCGCGCGGCGAGATGGTTTGCGCAAGGGCGTCCGGGACAGGGGCCAGCGCGAAGCCGATGGCGAGGGCCAGAACCGCCAGCGCGGGGGCCTTGCGCCAGCCCGGGCGCAGGCTGCCCGCCAGCCAGAGCGAGGCCAGCGCATCGGCCAGGAACAGCGCGAAGACGGCGGCAATGAACCACGGCCGCAGGTCCACCGGCTCGGCCAGGGCCAGCGCACCCAATGTCACGCCGGTGACGGGATAGGAAGCGGCGGCCAGGTTGACGCCGGGTTCCAGCGTGTTCAGCGCCAGCGGGGCCTCGGCGGGGCCGTAGAAGCCGGGCGGATGGTCGGCGGAGGCGGGGCCAGCGAAATTGGCGGGGACCGGTTTGGCATTGGCCGGCGGCGCGCCCAGCGCGCCAAAGCCGTTGAGGGTGCGGGCAGGGGCGAGCGAGGCGGGTTCGCGCGCTTCATCCTTGCCCGGCTCAATCGCCACGCCCTGCGCCGCCATGGCGACGACGCGCTGCAGCATGCCGACAAACAGGCCGGACAAGGGCAAACTGGACCATGTGGTGTCGGCGCTGACATGGACCAAAGCGATCAATCCCTTGCCGCGCCGCTCGGCGGTCACCAGCGGCGTGCCATCGGCCAGGGCCGCCCAGGTTTTGGGGCGCAGGCCCGGTTCCGGCTCGGCCAGCACCTGCCGGGAAACCGTGACTTCTTCTGGTGCGGGCAGACCGAAAAACGGGCTTTCCCGGTCAAACGGCGCCAGCTTTTTCGGCGTGTCCCACGAGAGCGAGCCGCCGAGGATGCGCCCGCCACGCCGCAGTTTGACCGGCACCAGATCATCGGTGGAGCCGGCCATGCGCACCCCGGCAAAGCGCAGCAGCACGCCTCCATCCTCGACAAAATGCCGCAAGCGGTCATGCGCCGGCCCGGCGACGATGCCGACATCGGCCAGAATCAGCACCGAAACCCTGGCGTCCAGCAATTCATTCACCGGATCGGACGTTTTGGCCTCGCGCACTTCGGCAAAGGGGGCGAGAGCGCGGGTGAGGTAGTAGGACGGGGCCAGCAGCGGCTGGGCAATGTCGGCCGAGGCACCGCTGACGAGGCCGATTCGGCGGCGCTTCCAGCGTTCATCCAGGAGGGCAACGGCACCGGCTGATTCCTCGCCGACAATATCCAGCCGCGCGATTTCATTGCGCAATTCCATCGGAATCTGGAAGCTGGCCTTGGCCACATTGCCGTCGGCAAAGTGGAAGGGCGCATTGGCAATGTTCAGCCCCTTCTGGTCCAGCGCCCGCACAAGGCCATCCGGCGCAGCAGCGGCACCGGGGCGCAACACGCTGATTTCCAGCGCGCCGGGCAGGCTCTCCGCGCCCGTCAGGGCCAGCGGCAAATGCGCGGATTGCAGCAGCGTCAGCTGGTGTTCCCCGGCCAGGGTTTTGGCAAATTCACTGGCCGCGCCAAGGTCGAGGCCATCGGCTATCCACACCAGTTCAGCCTGCGGCTGGGCGGCCAGCAGTTTGCGCAAAGGGGCGAGGGCGGGCAAGCGGCTGGACACATAGGGTTGTGGCGCAAGGGCGCGCAAACGCTCCAGCGTCTTGCCCGCATCGGCCAGCACCAGATCGCGCTGGCCTTCCGAAAAAGCCAGAATGGCACTGGGGCGGCCCTCGCGACCAGCGGCCTCGATGCGCTGCGTCGCGGCGGTGACACGTCTCGCCCAGTCCGGCGCGGCGGGCCAGCCGTCATCGATCAGCAGCACCAGCGGGCCGTGCTCGTCATTGCCCGCCAGCAGCGGGTTAAGCAGCGGCCCGGCCATGGCGAAGATGGCCAGCGCCGCCAGCGCCAGCCGCAGCGCCAGCAGCCACCACGGCGTGCGGGCCGGGGTTTCTTCCGTTGGCTTGTGGTCCAATATTAATTGCAGCGGCGGGAAGGGCACCTGACTGGGGCGCGGCGGGGTAATGCGCAGCAGATAATACAGCACCGGCAAGCCTGCCAGAGCGGCCAGAACGAGAGGAGCGGTAAAACCAAGGCTCAGGCCCAGCATCAGCGCGCCTCCGGGGCTTCAAGCTGCGCCCGCAGCGCCAGCAGGGCGGCGGAGGCGGGCCTGTCGGTGCGGTGCACGGCAAAGCTGCCGCCGCCGCCCCGCGCCGCCGTGCGGATGGCCTCGCGGTGAGCGGCGAGGCGGGCAATGTAGAGCGCCCGCAGGTTTTCGGCCTGCCCAGCGCGCAATCTGGTGCCGGAATCCGTGTCAATAAATTCGGTGTGCCCGGCGAAAGGAAAAGTCTCCTCCACCGGATCGGCAATCATCAGCACATGGCAGCGCGCCCCGCGCGCCGACAGGGCGGCAAGGCGGGCGGCAATTTCGGATGCGGGGGAAAGGAAATCCCCCACCAGCACTGCCTGCTCGCGCGGTGCCAGCGCAGCGGGGGGCGGCAATTCGGCGGGAGTAGCGCCGCGCCGGTCGTCGAGCAGCAGGTCCTGCGCGAGGCGCTCGACAATATCGCGGCTGGCGCGCGGGCGGGTGAGGCCGAGCAGCCCGACGCGCTCGCCGCCGCGCACCAGCAGATCGGCGCAAGCAAGGCCGAGCACCAGCGCCCGGTCCAGCTTGGATTGCAGGGCGAGGTCCGACACGAAGGCCATGGAGGGCGAGCGGTCCATCCACAGCCAGATATTGTGGGCGGCCTCCCATTCCCGCTCGCGCACATACAGCCGGTCATCCCGCGCCGAGCGCCGCCAGTCGATCCGCGCGGCGGATTCGCCCGCCGTGAACGGGCGGAATTGCCAGAAGGTTTCGCCGGCCCCGGCGCGCCGCCGCCCGTGCACGCCATGCAGCACGCTGGCCGCCACCTCGCGCGCCGCCGCCGTCAGACCGGGGAGGCGGCGGGCCAGGCTGAGCGCCTCGTGCTGGTGGCGCGGGTTGCTGGCGGTTTCGGTCGCGTTGAGGAGGCGGGCCTGCACCATGCGTCAGGCCAGCCGTGCCGTGAGCCGGGCGATCAGGCCGGAAATGGTCTCGCCTTCTGCCCGCGCCGCAAAGGTCAGCGCCATGCGGTGCTTCAGCACCGGACCGGCCAGTGCCATGACATCATCGAGCGAAGGGGCCAGCCGCCCGTCAACCAGAGCCCGGGCGCGGGTGGCGAGCATGAGCGATTGCGCGGCGCGCGGGCCAGGACCCCAGGAAACATGTTTGGTGATTTCCCTGTCGCCTTCGCCGGGGCGGGCGGAGCGCACGAGGTTGAGAATGGCCTCGACCACCGAATCGCCGACCGGCAGGCGGCGCACGAGGCGCTGGATTGACATCAGTTCGCTCGATGTCATCGCCGGGCGGGCACTGGCTTCGTTTTCGCCGGTGGTTTCAATCAGGATACGGCGTTCGGCCTCGCGGCTGGGATAGGTGACGTCAACCTGCATGAGAAAGCGGTCGAGCTGGGCTTCGGGCAGCGGGTAAGTGCCCTCCTGTTCCAGCGGGTTTTGCGTGGCCAGCACATGGAACGGGCGCGGCAGATCATGGCGTTGGCCGGCCACGGTGACATGCTGCTCCTGCATCGCCTGCAGCAGGGCGGACTGGGTGCGCGGGCTGGCGCGGTTGATTTCATCCGCCATCAGCAATTGGGCAAACACCGGGCCGGGCACGAAGCGGAAGCTGCGGCGATGGTCCGCCCCCTCCTCCAGCACTTCCGACCCCAAAATATCGGCGGGCATCAGATCGGGCGTGAATTGCACGCGGCGGGAATCGAGGCCGAGCACGATGCCAAGCGTCTCCACCAGCCTGGTCTTGGCCAGCCCCGGCACGCCCACCAGCAGGCCGTGGCCGCCCGACAGCAGGGTGACCAGGGTTTGCTCGACGATCTCGTCCTGCCCGAAAATGACGCGGGCGACGGCAGCGCGGGCGGCGGCGACACTGGACAGTGCCGCCTCGGCAGCATGGGCAATGCCGTCATTCATGGGGACGGAAATATGGGCGCTCATAGGCTCTCCTGCCGGGCAAAGCGCGCCGAGTCCGGCGCAGATACCTAGATTAGTCTTCTGCGCCGCAATGTCGATTGGCGCGGAGCAGAATGTTGGTCACAGAGCTTGCGGGATGATTGGGGCACGCGATTGTGGCGCAAGGCGGGCGGGGAGCGGAAGATCGCGGGGCGTGTCGATGAATGGACTGTGAGGAAAGGGGGCGGATGAACACGAAAACCTTCGATGATTTTTTAGCTGAGGGGGAATATTTGAGGAGTGGGGAGAGGTGGCCATCCGGCGCGACAAGCGATATATTCATCGCAACGCCATCATTCCATGCAGAAGTGCCATCATGCCCGCAGTCACTATCCGCAACCTGTCCGATGCGACGCACCGCGCTCTCAAGGTACGGGCGGCACAGCGTGGCCGCAGCACCGAGGCCGAAATGCGCGCCATTCTCGAAATGGCGGTCCACCCCGACACGCGGCTGCGCCTTGGCAGCGCATTGGCCGAGCGCAGCCGCAAGATCGGCCTGACCAATGAGGACGTCGCAGCCCTTGAGCCGACGCAGAACAAAGCTCGGGCCAGGCCAATGAGCTTCGAATGATCCTGCTCGACACCAATGTCGTCTCGGAAGCGATGAAGCCCGAACCTGATCCGGCAGTGCGCGACTGGCTCGACGAACAAGCGGCGGAGACGCTCTATCTCTCCAGCGTCACGATCGCCGAGCTGCTGTTCGGCATCGGCTCGCTGCCCAAAGGCAAGCGCAGGGACAGGCTGGCGACCGCGGTTGATGGCGTGCTGGCGCTGTTCGAGGGGCGATTACTGCCGTTCGATACTGACGCGGCACGCAATTACGCTGACCTCGCAGTCAAAGCGCGTGCAGCGGGGAAAGGTTTTCCTGCACCTGATGGCTATATTGCGGCAATTGCGGCGGCGCATGGTTTCGCTGTGGCGTCGCGCGATACGAGCGCGTTCAACGCGGCTGGCCTTGCCGTTATCGACCCATGGGTAGCTGCAAATTGACTGTAATTAGCGGCGGGCGCGCCGTGGCAACCGCAGCGCTCCGTCCGGGACATGGCGGGGACTGCCTTTCCTGTAATGCTGGAAACTGGCGTGATGGTGGAGGCCTTGCCATTGTGGAGCGGCGAGATCGAACAGCCGCATATCTATTCCAATCC
>JAYVYA010000440.1:0-2454 GCA_043784745.1 Hyphomicrobiales bacterium | reverse complement strand
CTCAGCACTGTGCCGCTTGCGTGTAACCTTGCCCATCGTCCCGTCCTTTTCAGATCGGGAATAGCTAATCACCCTGTCCGAATTTCCGGGGCCACCTCTTGCTTCCACTTCCCAAGCCCGCCAAAGCGAAGAAAAGAGTCAGAGATGGCGATTAGCCCGGCTCGCCACACCCCAAAAAAGCGAAAGGCTCCGGTTTTCACCGAAGCCCAGCGCCGACCGGAAATTTCCAATCCATTTGAGACATATATTGGCACGGCTGCGCCTGATGTCAACCCGGCAGCGTCGTTGCGCGACATTTCAGGACAAGACTGACCCATGGCCAAGCCCCCGATTTCCGTCGAAGCCCTGACCCACGACGCTGCCACGCGCAAAAATATTCCCACGGCGGAATATGAGTCTGTGATGCGGGAGGAGGAGAAGGCGCCGGTGCGGCTGGCTTATCAACGGCGCAACCGGGACCTGGACCCGCAGCTTGTCTGGCGGGGCAAGGACGCGCAGGATGCTGCGGATCTGGTTGTGCAGGCTCCGCCTTTGTATATTCAGGAGAAGGTGCATCCAAAAGTCATCATTGATGATTTGAAGCGCCAGACCAGGCAGCGGGCAGCGGCGATCCCCGATGCGGCACCGGACCTGTTTGCCGATTTCAACGGGCTGCGCGACCGCGAGGCGGCGACCGAGTTTTACCAGCATGACCAGCACTGGTCCAACCGGATGATTTGCGGCGACAGCCTGTCGGTCATGGCCAGCCTGGCCGAGCGCGAGGGGCTGCGGAACAAGGTGCAGTGCATCTATTTTGATCCGCCCTATGGCATCAAATACAACTCGAATTTCCAGTGGTCGACCACCTCGCGCGATGTCAAGGATGGCGCGAAGGACCATGTGACGCGCGAGCCCGAGCAGGTCCGCGCCTTCCGCGACACCTGGCGCGACGGCATCCACTCCTACCTTACCTATTTGAGGGACCGGCTGACGGTGGCGCGGGATTTGCTGCATGAATCGGGCAGCATTTTTGTGCAGATTGGCGATGAAAATGTGCACCGGGTGCGGGCGGTGATGGATGATGTGTTTGGGGAGGGGAATCACTTGGCTGACATTGTCTGCGTGAAGACATCCGGCCAGGACGCAAAATTCCTGGGAGGTGTGTATGATTACGTGCTCGTATATGGTCGCAACTCCGAAAAATCAAAATTTCGAAAATTGCTGAAGCCTAAAACTTTGGGAGAGAAGGGCGCTACTCAATACAATTGGGTTCGTAGCGATATGCGAGATCATTCGATTACTACATTTAACGGAGAAATCCCAAAACACACTATTTTCGCTGCTGGCGATTTATCGAGTCAAGGCTCAGCGGGTGTTCCAACTCCGGTTCAATTTGAGGGCAGAGAATACAATCCACTTGCGACCAGCCATTGGAAACCAAATTACCCAGTTGGCGTTGAACGATTAAAACGAGCACAGCGTATCAAAGCAATTGGAAAATCATTAATGTATCGGCGATTTTTAATCGATTTTGATGGCATACCAATAAACAACCTCTGGGATGATGTGGTCGCAACAGGTCTTACTGAGCAAAAGGTCTATGTTGTCCAGACCTCAGAAAAATTAATTCAGCGCTGCATCCTCATGACCACCGACCCCGGCGACCTCGTGCTGGACCCCACCTGCGGCTCCGGCACCACGGCAACGGTGGCCGAGCAATGGGGGCGGCGGTGGATTACCATTGACACCAGCCGCGTTGCCATAGCCCTCGCCCGCTCCCGCCTGATGGGCGCGCGCTACCCGTATTACCTCCTCGCCGACAGCCCTGCGGGCCAGCGCAAGGAAGGCGAGGTGACGCGCATCGCGCCCAAAACCACCCCCACCCACGGCGACATCCGCCAGGGCTTTGTCTACGACCGCGTGCCCCACATCACCCTGAAAAGCATCGCCAACAATGCCGAGATCGACGCGATCTGGGACAAGTGGCAGGCGGTCATTTATCCCCTGCTTGGTGAACTTGGTGCCCTTTGTGGTGAAAAATTCACCACGGAGGACACGAAGGACACGAAGGAATGGCTGGTGCCGCGCGAACTGCTCGCCAAATGGCCTGTCGCCGCCAAAGACTTGCACGAAAAATTCTGGACCGCCCGCATCGCCCGCCAGAAGGAAATCAATGCCTCCATCGCGGCAAAAGCCGAGTTCGAGTTTCTCTACGACAAGCCCTATATCGACAAGGACCGCATCCGCGTCGCTGGCCCCTTCACGGTCGAAAGCCTCTCGCCCCACCGCACGCTGGCGGTGGACTGGAACGACGAACTGATCGACGTGCTGGAAGCCTCCGAGGGCCGCCGCAAGGCCGCCGACCGCGAGCCGGATGTCGCCGATTTCGCCCGCATGATTCTCGAAAACCTCAAATCCGCCGGGGTGCAGCAGGCGCATCGGGAAGACCGCATCAGCTTCACCAGCCTCACCGGC
>JAYVYA010000439.1:0-1934 GCA_043784745.1 Hyphomicrobiales bacterium | reverse complement strand
ATGAGGCGCCGGTCATCCTCACCAGTTCAGGCCGGGGGGGCGATCCTGCTGTGCCTGCGCCAGTTTGGCCTCAACCGCTACCGGGACAATATTGCCCTGCCCAAAATGATTTCGGCCTGCGTGCTCGATGCGGTGATCCGGCAGGGATTTCCCGTGGATGCCGCCAGCGGGCAGGCGAGGGCGCTGACAATCTTTTACCACCAATACGGCTTTGCTCAGCTGGCCCGCCCGGACGGCCCGGCGCTGGAAGACATCTGCCACAGTTTTTTCGCCACGGAGCACACGGGAGCGCGCAAATGGAAGGGCAAGGCGGCCATTTTCAGCCTGCCAAAGTTTTTCCGCACGGCTGACATGGCGGGCGGCATTGTCACTCCTGACGCGCAAGTGGCCGCGCAGTTGCGGGAGGCGCGGGATGCGGCGGGGGCGGGCAGCCCGGCCGATCTGGCACAGGCGTCGGGGCCTAAGCTCGAGCACATTTATCTCGACCGCCTGCTGCACCCCGCAATCACGGCCGCGCAATTGGGCGGCTTGCCTGCCTCGCTGGCCGAAATTCGGGCGAGCGGGACCCGGCGGCGCGACATCATTGACCAGTATCTCGCTGCTTCTGCCCCTTTCGCCATGCCGGCAGGCTGGCGCGACTTGCTTCGGGCAACGCTGCCTTTCGTCTTTCCGGTTTTCGGCCCTGAGGCAGCTTTGCGCCGCCTTGATGCGGCCCTGCAGGAAATTTCCATTCAAGCTGGCCTGTACCGCATCGACACTGCCCGCGACATGGCTGCCCCGGTCCTGGCTTCTGCCTTGCTGGTCCCGTGCCACCAACATATCGGGCCAGGCGTTTGCGCTGGGATAGCCCGGTTGATCGCCGCAGCCCAGCCAGCCGCCACCGGAGCGTGATAGAAATGCGTGTAGTTCGCCGGTCCAAATCACCCGAAGCCTTTGCTGGCACGGCCTGCGCCGAAGTGGCGGAAGGGCTCTATCCGCTGCATTTCAGCGATTTTGGCCGCAGCTATTATGCGGCGGTGGCGGGGGAAAAGTTCAACGACAAATCCTTTCTGGTGGAGGATGGCTGCAGGATAGTGGCGCTGGTGGAATGCGACATTTCCGGCACGGCGCTGGGCCGGTTCCAATCCCCTCTGGAAATCAGGTTCCGGCCGGATGCGCCCTACCCCATCCGCAAGATTGCAATGCGCCAGGTCATGGCGGAATTTGCCTTGCTGCGGGCGCAGGCCAGCGTGGAGTGCATTGACATCGCCACTGCGCCGCAAACGGACCCCGATGGCCTGACGGCCACCGCTTTGCTCGGTTCAGGTGCTGTGCCGGTGCCGGTGTTTGTCAGCGAAATCGAGCTGTCCCTGAGCGAAAAGGCGATTGTCGATGACTTTCGCAGCGGGCACCGCCAGCAAATGAAATGGGGCGAGAAGAATCTGGCGCTGCGCTTTGCCGATGCCGACAATCCGGACCAGGACCTGTTTAACCGCTACCGACAATTCCATGCCCTTGTCGCCGGGCGGCAGACACGCGGCGATGCCAGCTGGGAGGCAATGTTCCATTTCATCAAGGCAGGCGAAGGGGATATTGTCTTTGGCTTTCTGGGCGAGGACCTTGTCTCCGCGACCATGGTTCTGGACGCCAACGGCCGGTCCGTCTATGCCAGCGGCGTCTACGACCGCAGCCGGTTTGATCTGCCGCTCGGCCATTTTGCGCTGACGACGGCTATTTTGCGGGCCCGCAGGCGCGGTGCAAGAACATTTGAGTTAGGCCAGATTTTCGTGCCGCAGGAGGACGCCAAAGTCGCCGCGATCGGTTATTTCAAGCGTGGCTTTTCCTCCCGCCTCACCGTCCACCATGTCTGGAAACTGCCCGGAGTAACCCGCCCGCCAGCACCAGATTGAATGGAAGCGGGTTTGAACCCTCAAGGCAGCATGGCCAGGTCTTGC
>JAYVYA010000438.1:0-3514 GCA_043784745.1 Hyphomicrobiales bacterium | reverse complement strand
ACCCGCGCCGCCGCTGCCTCCGGCTGCGCCTTTGCTGAAGCCTGCTCTACCTCCCGCCGCGCAGCCCATCCTGCCGCCTGCGCCGCCACCGCCTGCTTTGCCGCCCCTCAAACCCGCCGCCCCGCTTGGCGCGCAGCCCGGCGTGCCACCGGCGCTGCCACTGCCGGTTGCGCCATTGAACGCGCCACTCGCCAAACCTGCCCTGCCCCCGGGTGCCAGGCCGGTAGTGCTGCCCGGTGCGCAACCGGTTCTCCCGACGGGCACCCCACCGCTGCCCGCTCCGCCCAGGATTCCTGACCCGGTGACTGCGCTGCCGCTGTCTGCCCCGCTGGTTAAACCTGTGCTGCCACCGGGCGCAAAACCTGTGCTTGCGCCCGGTGCCCAGCCGGTTCTCCCGTCCGGTGGCACCCCGCCGCCGCCTCCTGCGGTTCCATCGGGTGCCACTTCGCCGCCGCCTGCTGTCGCGCCATTGAACCCGCCATTGAACACGCCATTGGCCAAGCCGGTGCTGCCACCAGGTGCGCAGCCTGTTGTGCCGCCCGGCACGCAACCCGTGCTCACACCCGGTGCCACCCCGCCGCCGCCCCCTGCGGTTCCATCGGGTGCCACTTCGCCGCCGCCGGCTGTCGCGCCGTTGGTAAAGCCTGTACTCCCGTCCGGCGGACAGCCCGTGGTCCCGCCTGGCACGCAACCTAATGTCCCGCCCGGTGTTCCCGCGCCACCGCCGCCTCCGGGCGCGGGGCCTGCGGTGCCGCTGGTCAAACCGGCGCTGCCGCCGGGCACGCCGCCGGCACCGCCTGCCGTTGCCTTGCCGCCGCTGCCGCCCCCTATCCCGGTGCCAGCCCCTCCGCCGGTCACCAGCCTGCCTCCCGGCCAGCCACCGCGCCCCAACAAGGGCATCAGCCCAACAGAAGCGGCGGCTATCGGCCTTGGGGTCGGATTGATTGGCGGTTTTGTCGCCAGCAGCGCTGTGCAATCCTACTCAGACGTGCAGAACCAGCGCCAGCGGGTCAATGGCGACGGATTCACGTTGTATCGCGAACCGGGCCGCACGATTTATCAGGAAAACGATGTTTATTTTATCCGGCAGGATGAAAACCAGCGCTTCCGCGACATCGGCGGCAATGTCGTTACCCGCCAGCAGGGCAATAATCTGGTAACGTTCTACGCCCGTCCCGATGGCGACCAGATCATCACCATCACCGACCTCAACGGTCGCCTGCTGCGCCGCACCAGGCGTTTGCCCGACGGGCGCGAGATTCTGCTGATCGACAACACCTATATCGGGCCGGAACATACCTTTGAGCAGGATGTCATCCTGCTGCCACCCCCGCCGCTGCGGATCCGGCCTGATGAATATATTGTCGATGCGGACAATGTGCCCGAAGGCGTGTTGTACGAGACGCTGGTCGCCCCGCCGGTGGCACCGCTGCCGCGTCGCTACACGCTGGACGAGGTGCGCAACAGCCCGGATCTGCGCAACCACATGCGCTCGGTTGATATCAACACCATCAACTTTGACACAGGTTCCTTTGAGGTCACGCCCGATCAGGCCAGCCGCCTGTCGGCGATAGCCAGAGCTCTGGTGCAAGCCGTCCAGAAAAACCCGCAGGAAGTCTTTTTGATTGAAGGCTATACCGATGCGGTGGGGGCGGCGGTTGACAACCTCTCCCTGTCCGACCGGCGCGCCCAATCGGTCGCCACCCTGCTGACCCAGAGCTTCGGCGTGCCGCCGGAAAATCTGGCCACGCAAGGTTTTGGGGCGCAAAACCTGAAGGTGCAGACGCAGGCAGCCGCCCGCGAAAACCGCCGCGTGACGGTGCGCCGGATCACACCGCTGCTCAACGGCGCGCAAGCGGGGCAATAGTCCTCGCCTTCCGGGGTCGCGGGAGAGGCACGGCGCACTTGCGCCAGGGTGAGGGCCGTCAGCCGCAATCTCGCGGTGGAATGGCCCTCATCCGTCGCAAGGGCGACACGCTCGAACGTGAAGCACGGGAGAAGGATCAGTCCGGCATTTCAGCCCCGGCCCGAAACCCGAACACTGAACTCTTCTTCACCTCGGCATCTTCCAGCGAGCGGGTCACGGCCACCTGGTAGCTCGCCAGTTCCACCAGCCGGCTGCGGGCCAGATAGGAGCGGCCGGGGTCGCCGATCAAGACGGTCACGCGCGCGAGCGCGAGCCCTTGCAGCCAGTCCGTCACCCGCGCCGCCGTGTCGCGCTCATAGGAAATGTCGCCGGCCAGCACCACCTCCCACTCGCCCGTAGCGCCAACGATATCGCCGCCGCGCGGCGTCACCGCCACGGCATTTTCTGCGGCATTCAGTGCAATCGACGCCAAAGCAAAATCATCAATGTCATTGGCTTCCACGCTCAGGGCACCCGCCATGGCCGCCGCGATGCCAACCAGCCCCGAGCCGGAAGCGAAGTCCAGCACGGTCTTGCCGCGCACAATTTCGGGATGGTCGAGCACGTAGCGCGCCAAAGCCTGCCCGCCCGCCCAGGCAAAGGCCCAGAACGGCGGCGGCAGGCCAATTTCGCCCAGCTCATCTTCCGTCTTCTGCCACAGCGCCGTCGCCTCATCGGCCACATAAAGCCGGATTTCCGGGGCGTGCGGTACGGGCAGCAGGCGAGTGTGGGCGCGGATGAAGGCGGCGCGGTCGACCCTCATCCCGGCTTGCGCGAGGTCAAAAACGCCCCGATCCGCCCCAGCGCCTTCTGGATATTGGCGGTGGAACTGGCATAGGACAGGCGGATGTAACCCTCGCCATACACGCCAAAATCCGGCCCGCCAATCGTCGCCACACCGGCCTCTTCCAGCAGGGCGGAGGCCAGCTTCTTGGCCTTCCAGCCTGTCTTTGAAATGTTGGGGAAGGCATAAAAGGCCCCCTTGGGCGTTGCCGCCGTCACTCCCGGCAAAGCATTCAGCCCCTCCACCACCACACGGCGGCGGGCGTCAAATTCCCGCACCATGGCGTGCACTTCGTCCTGCGGCCCGGTCAGCGCCGCCAGTCCGGCATATTGCGCAGAGGCATTGGTGCAGGAAAACGAGTTGACCGCCAGTTTTCGCGCATTTTCATACAAGGCCTTGGGCCAGACCGAATAGCCCATGCGCCAGCCGGTCATCGCGTATGTCTTCGACCAGCCGTCCAGCAGGATCAGCCGGTCGCGGATTTCGGGATAGGCCAGCAGGCTCTGGTGCTTCTCGCCATCATACAACATCTGGCTGTAAATCTCGTCGGACAGGATGGCGACATCGGGGAATTTGGCGAGGCCCGCAACCAGCCGGTCAATCTCGGTTTTGGGCGTGACGCCGCCGGTCGGGTTGGCCGGGGAATTCAGGATCAGCAGCCGCGTCTGCGGTGTGATCAGCGCCAGCGTTTCCTCAGCGGAAAAAGCAAAGCCATTGGCCTCGCGCACCGGCACCGGAACGGGCCGCGCACCCGTATATTCAATCATCGAGCGGTAGATTGGAAAGCCGGGATCGGGATAGAGAATATCGGCCCCCGGCTCGCC
>JAYVYA010000437.1:0-5636 GCA_043784745.1 Hyphomicrobiales bacterium | reverse complement strand
CATACCGCGCGGTGAATGCCATGACCGGACACGCTGGACAAGATGTTTTGCTGATGCAGAAACAAGCCCAGGTTTGGGCCGCTCTTGCCAGCGTGACCGATCCTGAGCTGGATGAATCGGTAACAGAACTAAATTTCGTTACCCATGCCGATGTGGATGCAGACGACCGTGTTCACATCGGGTTTCGCCTGCCAACCTATTGGTGCGCCGCCAATTTCTCGTTTTTGATGGCCGATGACATGCGCCAGGCGGTTATGGCGCTGGACTGGGTCAAAGGCGTCAGCGTCGTGCTCGGCGAGCATATGTATGCGGAGAAAATCAATGCAGGCCTGGCTGCAGGCCTGTCGTTCCAGGACACGTTCGGTGCCGAAGCCGACGGTAATCTGGACGAGTTGCGCCAGACCTTTCTGGTCAAGGCCTACCAGCGCCGCCAAGCGGCGCTGCTCAACCATCTCTTCGCAGCCGGGCATGGCCCGGAGGCGCTGGCACCGATGACGCTGGCGGCGCTGGAGCAATTGCCCGTCGATGCCGGGGGGGACAAACTGGTGCGGCGCTATCTGGAGCGGCGCGAGGTCGTTGGCCCGCTGCGCCCGGAAGCAACCGCTTTCATTACCGCCGAGGGCGCGCGGCTGAAACCGGAGGCGCTGGCCGCCTACGTCACCGGCCTGCGCCGGGTCAACATCAATGCAGAATTTAACAGCGCGCTATGCCGCGGGCTGTTATCTGTGCGTTTCGATCTTGAGACGCCGTTCGTGCCAAAGTCAAAAGCTGCGCAGCAACCCGCCAGCAGCCACTAAACCGACATAACAGGTTAGGGAACATTATGCCAAAAATCATGCTTCATGACGATGCGGCCCGGGCGGCACTGGGCCGGGGCGTGGCCAAGCTGGCCAAGGCGGTGCGCGGCACCCTTGGCCCCAAGGGCATGAATGCCATTATGGACCGGCCCATCGGCACCCCCATCGTCTCGCGCGATGGTGTCAGTATTGCCAGCGAAATCGAGCTGGAATGCCCGTTCGAGAACATGGGCGCACAAGTATTGCGCGAAGTGTCCAAGCAAACCAACGAAGTGGCGGGGGACGGCACGACGACAGCGACTGTGCTGGCCGATGAGCTGGTGCAGGGCGGGCTGAAATGCCTTGCCGCCGGGGCCAACCCGGTGGAGCTGGTCGAGGGGCTGGAACTGGCCGTGATCGCGACCATCGCCGCGCTGAAAAAATCGGCCAAGGCCGTCAACGGCAAGGCCGGCTTGCGCGCCGTGGCCAGCATAGCGGCCAATGACGTCGCCCTGGGCAATATGGTGGCTGAAGCGTTTGAGCGCGCCGGCAATCACGGCATCGTTGCGGTGGAATTTGGCAACACGGTCGATACCACGCTGGAGGTGGTCGAGGGCATGGCGTTCGAGCGCGGCTATCTCTCGCACCACATGGTGACCGATGTCGAGAAAATGCAAGTGGTGCTCGACAACCCCTTTATCCTGATGACCGACCACAAAATCCAGACGATGGACCAAATGAATGGCGTGCTGTCCTTGGTCGAGAGGAGTGGCCGCCCGCTGCTGATCATCGCCGAGGAAGTGGCACCGCCAGTCATCATGCAATTGCTGGCACGGCGGGAGAAGGGCAATTTCAAGGTCGCCGCTATCCATCCGCCCGAATATGGCCACTGGCGCAAGGCGATGCTGGAAGACATTGCCATCACTACTGGCGGCAAGGTCATCTCCGTTGATTTGGGCGGCAAGCTTGAAAAGGCTGAGTTGCATGATCTCGGTTCCGCCCGCCAAGTCCGGATATCGGCTTCCAAAACCCTGATCACGGCTGGGAATGGCGATCCCAAGAAGATCATCGCCCGGCGCGAGCAGGTGATGCGCCAGTATGATGCCGCGCCCGAAAACATCGAACGTGACAAGTTCCAGGAGCGGATTGCCAAGCTCTCGGGCGGCACGGCCATGATCCTGGCCGGTGGTGCCACCCCGGTGGAACAAAAGCGCCGCACCCAGCTGATCGAGGATTCGATCAACGCCACCCGCGCCGCCATTGAGGAAGGCATTGTGCCAGGCGGCGGCCTGGCCCTGCTCAAGGTCGCTCCGCAACTGGACAGTATGATCAAGGGCATGAAGGGCAGCGCCAAACAGGGTGCCGAACTGTTGCAGCAGGCTTTGTCCAAGCCGATGTTCTACATCGCCGCCAATGCCGGCCTTGATGCCGAGGCGGAAGTGGCGCGGGCAGCCAAAGGCAAAAACGGCCATGGCCTTGACGCACGCAACGGGTCTTCGGTTGACATGATGAAAGCCGGGATTATCGATCCTGTCAAGGTCAGCTACAGCGCGGTGCGCAACGCGGCTTCCGTGGCAGGCCTGATCCTGACAACACAAACGCTGATTGCCAAAAAGCCGGATGACTTTGACCCGACTGCCGGGCCAGCCCGTGGCGGTGGTGCTGAACTTTTGTAATCTGGCCGACACAACAGGCGCCAAACATTTACATCAGAGGAAACGACCGTGACGCAAGCAGAATTGGCACGCAGCCCGCAGGCGCAAGCGGGCAACCAGGCGGTATTCCGGCTAATCTACCGCAGCCGCAGCAAAATTGCGGCTGCCCGGCTGGACACTGAACTTGGCAATATTCTGCGGGTGGCGCGGGCCAATAACAGCGCCAAAAATATTACTGGTGCCCTGCTGGTCTATGATAACTGGTTTGCCCAGGCACTGGAGGGCAATGAAGATGCCGTGCGCGAACTCTACGCCCATATTGCGCGCGACAGCCGTCATGACACGGTTGAAGTGCGCGAAGAGGGGATGGCGGGGATGCGGGTGTTCTCGCGCTGGTCCATGGCGCTTGTCGGCGAGCATGGCGAAAGTGATATCCCGCTGGCCGCCACCAGCACAGGCACGACCCCGGCTGCAGCCCGGCCGGCCACATCCGATCAGGACCGGGTGTTGGCAATCATGCGCGATGCAACGCGCGGCTATGGCCGTGGAAGTTAGGGCGTAATTTGCTGCACTGAAATGCTGGCTGCCCGCTCCTGCGGGGCACTCGGGTAAGAAGTTGTTGCATCCCGTACCCGTGGGTTTGAAGCGGCGGTCGCTGACCGCCGGGTGCTATTTTCTCACTTGGCGGCCGGCGCTGCCACGACACGGGCAAGGTTTGCCGCGCCGTCCCGGCGCACAGGCGGCGATAATCCACCCCTCATCCCGCCAGTTCCTTCAGTCCGCGCCGGATCAAGGCCGGCGCTTCCGCCGTCTCGCCCAGAGCCTTAACCGATGCCGCGACCGCCGCCGCTGCTTGCGGGCGGCCATAGCCGAGATTGACCAGCGCCGAAATCGCGTCCTGCACCGGTTTTGGTGCGCCTTTCGCCTCCTCCTCGCCCGCCAGGCGCATTACCGCCGGGTCAATCGAGCCGAAGGCGGGTGCCTTGTCCTTCAGTTCCGCCACAATGCGGGCACCCAGCTTGGGCCCGACGCCGGGCGCGCGGGTAATCGCCGCCTTGTCCTGCAGGGCAATGGCGCTGG
The DNA here is from genome assembly GCA_043784745.1 of Hyphomicrobiales bacterium. Lineage (GTDB taxonomy): Bacteria > Pseudomonadota > Alphaproteobacteria > Rhizobiales > Beijerinckiaceae > JAYVYA01. Next base: position 2,125 of record JAYVYA010000437.1, on the reverse strand, counting down.
CGAGGTCTCCGGGGGATAAAATGCCTTGGATCGCCAGCGCCACCTTGGCCCCGACGCCCTGCACGCTTTGCAGCAGGCGGAACCAGTCGCGCTCGGCATCGGTAGAAAAACCAAACAGCCGGATCGCATCCTCCCGCACCTGCGTTTCAATATGCAGTGCGGCAGCTTCCCCCGCCTTGGGCAGGTTTTGCAGGGTTCGGCTGGAACATTGCACGACATAGCCGACACCGTGCACGTCGAGGATGATGAAATCATCGCCATACGAATCAACCACGCCCGTGAGTTTGCCAATCATGCCACACGCTCCTGCAAGGCCCGGATGCCGCGATGCTGGGCATGGGTGATGGCCACTGCCAGCGCATCACAGGCGTCGGTACTGCGCGCATCGGATTTGGGCAGCAATATTTTCACCATCACCGCCACCTGGTCCTTCTGGGCATGGCCTTGCCCCACCACGGTTTTCTTCACCACATTGGCTGCATATTCGGCCACCAGCAAGCCCGCCAGCGCCGGCACCACCAGCGCAATGCCGCGGGCCTGCCCGAGCTTGAGCGCCGATTGCGGATCGCGGTTGACAAACGTCTCCTCCACCGCGGCCTCATGCGGGGCATGGGCGGAGATGATTTCGGCGAGGGCTTTATGGAGTTGACGCAGCCGCTCTCCGGTCGAGGCTTTCGGGTCGGGGTTGATGGTGCCGCAGGCGATGAAGGCGAGTTTTGAGCCATGCGATTCCACCACGCCCCAGCCCATATGGCGCAGGCCGGGGTCAATGCCAAGGATGCGAATCGGATTGGGCTGCATCGGCAAAGGATAGCGGGGCAAGGGCACCGGGGGAAGGGCATCACCCGGCGCTCACCGGGCATTGGGACACGATCCCCTGTCCCGGCGGCTGGGAGCGTTGTTAGGGTTTGAATTGCCCGCCGCAGGATGCTTTATGCTTGGCACATCCCGCCTTTGCAACCGATGAAATGCCGACATGCCCGCCCACCGAGACGACATAGACGGCCTGCGGGCGCTGGCGATCGTGCCGGTGATGCTGTTTCATGCCGGCTTCGGCGCGGTTTCCGGTGGATTTGTCGGGGTCGATGTCTTCTTTGTCATCTCTGGCTACCTCATCACCGGCATTCTGGTCCGGCCGGACCAGCCCGGCGCGGGGCTGGCAGAGTTTTATGAGCGGCGGGTGCGGCGCATCGTGCCAGCCTTGTTTGTCGTGGCCCTGGCCTGCGCCATTGCCGCCTGGATCTGGCTGCAGCCAGACCAGATGATGGCTTTTGCCGCGACCCTTGCCCTGCTGCCCGTGTTTGCCTCCAATGTCCGCATCTGGAAACAGAGCGGTTATTTCGCCCCGGCGGCGGAGACATTGCCTTTGCTCCACACCTGGTCGCTGGCGGTGGAGGAGCAGTTTTACCTGGTTTTCCCGCTGGTGCTCTGGGCCATCCGGCGGTTTGGCGGCGGGCGCACCCTCGTCTGGCTCGGCGCGCTGGCTGCCTTGTCCCTCGGCGCGGCCATTTGGGGCACGCAACATTCGCCTGCCATCGCCTTTTACTCCGCCCACACCCGCGCTTTTGAACTGCTGGCAGGCGCGCTGGTGGCATGCGGGTTGCTGCCGCTGGCGCGGCAACAGGCCCTTCGGGAGGCTTTGGCGGCGCTGGGCCTCGCGCTGGTGCTGTGGCCCGTCTTCGCCTGGTCCGCCGCCACGCCCTTCCCCGGTCCCGGCGCGGTGCCGCCGGTGCTGGGGGCTGCCTTGCTGATCCACACCGGCAGCAGCGGCGACAGTTTTGTGCGCCGCCTGCTGTCCCTTCGCCCCCTGGTAGCCATCGGGCTGGTTTCCTACTCGCTCTATCTCTGGCACTGGCCCTTGCTGGCCTTCGCGCAAATCGCCAGCCCGGAAAAGCTTGATATTTTTGCCCGCGCCGGTTTGCTGGGGCTTTCTGCGGGGTTGGCCTGGCTGACGAATCAGTATGTCGAAACGCCGTTCCGCCGCCGCACCCTGCTGGCCGGGCGCAAACCGCTTCTGATCGCGGGCGCGCGCTCTGCGGTCTCGCCCTCGGCGGGTTTGGGCTGGGGGTGATGGGGGCCAAAGGCGTGCCGCAGCGCATTCCGCTGGCTATCCGGGCGCAGGTTC
>JAYVYA010000436.1:0-2562 GCA_043784745.1 Hyphomicrobiales bacterium | reverse complement strand
TTCGAGCACTTTCAGGTTTTTGGCCCGGTCGATCCCGGCGATGATCCTGTCAATCACCTCCACGCCGCGCCGCGAGCCGATGCGGCAAGGGGTGCATTTGCCGCAGCTTTCAATGACGCAGAATTCCATGGCGAAACGCGCCTGTTTGGCCATATCGACGCTGGTGTCAAACACCACGATGCCGCCGTGGCCGACCATGCTTTTGGCAGCCGCCAAGGCTTCGTAATCCAGCGGCAAATCGAGCATTTGTTCGGTCAGATAGGCCCCCAGCGGGCCGCCAATCTGCACGGCGCGCAACGGCTTGCCGGTGATCGTGCCGCCGCCGATATCGTGGATCAGTTCCCGCAGGCTGAGGCCGAAGGCCGTCTCAAACAGACCGCCATGTTTCAGGTTGCCTGCCAGTTGCACCGGCAGGGTACCCCGGGAGCGCCCCATGCCGTAATTGGCATAGGCCTTGCCGCCGTGCGTCATGATCCACGGCACCGAGGCCAGCGAGATCACATTGTTGATCACCGTCGGCTTGCCAAACAGGCCCTCGATGGCGGGCAGCGGCGGCTTGGCGCGCACTTGCCCGCGCTTGCCCTCCAGCGAATCCAGCAGCGAGGTCTCTTCGCCGCAAATATAGGCGCCGGCCCCCAGCCGCGCTTCCAGGGTGAAGGCGCGCCCTGACCCCAGCACCGATGCACCGAGGTATCCGGCGGCGGCAGCAATCTCGATGGCCCGGCAGAACGTCTTGAAAGCATGCGGATATTCGGAGCGGATGTAGATGAAGCCTTTGGTCGCCCCGACGGCCAGACCGGCAATGGCCATGCCCTCGATCAGCACGAAGGGGTCGCCCTCCATGATCATCCGGTCGGCAAAGGTGCCGCTGTCGCCCTCATCGGCATTGCAGACGATATACTTCTGGTCGGCGGGGGTGTTCAGCACCGTCTTCCACTTGATGCCGGTTGGGAAACCAGCGCCGCCGCGCCCGCGCAGGCCGGAAGCGGTGACTTCCGCCACCACATCGGCGGGCTGGTAGGCAATGGCGCGGGCGAGGCCCTTGAAGCCGTCATGGGCGCGGTAATCCTCAAGCGACAGCGGATCGGTAATGCCAACGCGGACAAAGGTGAGGCGTTGCTGGCGGGCGAAATAGGGGATGGCTTCGGTCAGGCCATGGGCCAGCTTGTGGGTTTGCCCGTTGAGGAACCCTGCATCAAACAAACCAGCAACGTCGGCAGGCTTGACCGGGCCATAGGCGACGCGCCCGGCGGGCGTTTCCACCTCCACCAGCGGCTCCAGCCATAACATGCCGCGCGTGCCGTTGCGCACGAGAGTGACGGCATGGCCGCGCTCTGCCGCTTCGGCCACAATGGCTTTTGCCACTTTGTCGGCCCCGACGGAGAGGGCGGCGGCGTCGCAGGGAACGAAAATCCTCACGCTCATGACCGGCCTCCGGTAGCATCGAGCACGATCTGGTCAAGCCAATCCCGGTCCAGCCGCCCGATCAGCTCGCCGTCCAGCAAAGCGGCGGGGGCAAGGGCGCAATTGCCGAGGCAATAGACCGTATCAATCGTCAGGCCACCTTCCTTCGAGGTTTCGCCGGGGGCCAGATGGTGGGTGTGGGCGAGGTAGCTGACAAGGCTTTCGCAGCCCATCGACTGGCAGGCCTCGGCCCGGCAGAGTTTCAGCACATGTTTGCCGGCAGGAGCGCTGCGGAAATCGTGGTAGAACGAGATGACGCCGTGGACTTCGGCCTTCGACACATTCAGCGCTTCGGCGATTTGCGGCACGACGCTGGAATCGACATAGCCGAAGGTGTGCTGCAAATCGTGCAGAATGGGCAGCATGGCCCCTTGCAGCGAAGATTTCTGATCAATTATTGATTGCGCCAATTGCGCGTCCCACGCGACTTTTGGACTAAAATTCGCTGGTTTAACTGACAAAGCGCCCGTGTGTTGCGCCATATTCCATCCCTCGCCGCATTCCGGGCACCGAACGCCCTGTTTGACGATCACTCAAGCGGTTTTTCAGATTAATTGCAAATTGATAATTGCGAACAATTGATTGATTAAAACTATCAACTGGAGCGTGCCCTGCCCTCACCGCCAAAGGCCAGAGGCGTGGCATGGGCCAGAAAGGCCCGCGCCAGCGGCGAGGACGGTTGCCGGTCCGCCATGATCAGGCCAATGCTGCGGCTGACTTGCGGAGCCACCAGCGGCACGGCCACGGTGCCCGCCGGCTGGCCAAACGCCTCCAGAAACGCCCGCGACACGATGCTGGACCAATGCCCGGCGCTGACATGCGAGCACAGGTTGAGGATGGAATTGGTCTCCACCGACGCTTTTGGCTGGCACCCGACCGACAGGAAAATCCCGTTGAGAATGCGCCGGTTCTGCATGTCCGGCGTCAGCAGGCACAGCGGTGCCTCACCCGCTTGCGCCCAAGATATCTCCGGCAATGCCGCATAGCGCGACTGCTGCGGGGTGAGGAACACATAATCCTCGCGGTAAATCGGCTTGGCCAGCACATGGTCCAGCGGTTCATTGTCGAGATAGGTCATGCCTGCTTCCAGCTCGAAAG
>JAYVYA010000435.1:0-7440 GCA_043784745.1 Hyphomicrobiales bacterium | reverse complement strand
CCAGGACCTTGAGGTGCCCGAAGGCATGGGGATCATCCTGCGCACGGCAGGAGCCTCGCGCACCAAACCCGAGGTCAAGCGCGATTTTGAATATCTGCTGCGGATGTGGGAGACGGTGCGCGAGCTGACGCTAAAATCCTCCGCGCCGATGTTGGTCTATGAAGAGGGATCGCTGATCAAGCGCGCCATCCGCGACCTCTACAACAAGGACATCGACGAAGTGGTCGTGGCGGGCGATGACGGCTATCGCGAGGCCAAGGAATTCATGCGCCTGCTGATGCCAAGCCATGCCAAAAATGTGAAGCCCTACAAGGACCCGCAGCCGATATTTGCCAAATCAGGTGCGGAAGCGCAGCTGGATGCGATGTTCTCCAGCCAGGTGACGCTGAAGTCCGGCGGCTATATCGTCATCAACCAGACCGAAGCGCTGGTGGCGATTGACGTCAACTCGGGCCGCTCGACCCGCGAACACAATATCGAAGACACCGCCGTGCGCACCAATCTGGAAGCGGCCGATGAAGTCGCGCGCCAGTTGCGCCTGCGCGATCTGGCCGGGCTGATTGTCGTCGATTTCATCGACATGGACGAGAACCGCAACAACCGCTCGGTCGAGCGGCGGATGAAGGATGCGCTTGCCAATGACCGCGCCCGCATCCAGGTTGGCCGCATCTCGCATTTCGGCCTGCTCGAAATGTCGCGCCAGCGCATCCGCACCGGCGTGCTGGAAGGTTCGACCGTGCCCTGCCCGCATTGCGCCGGCATTGGCATGGTGCGCTCAAAATCTTCCATCGCGCTGCATGTAATGCGCGTGCTGGAGGATGCACTGATCAAGAACGCCTCCTACCACATGACCGTGCGCACCCGCACCGAAGTGGCGCTGTATATCCTCAACCAGAAGCGCAACAATTTGCGCGAACTGGAAACACGGTTTGGCGTGACGGTGACAGTGGCGGCGGATGACACGCTGACCGGGGCGATCTACCACGCGATGGAGCGCGGCGAACCCGTGCTGATGCCCGATGGCCAGCTCCGGCCCGAACTGGTGCGGGTGGATTCAATCCAGCCAGCCGAAATCGAGGCCGAGGCTGAGGAAATTGAAGCCGAGGTTGAAGAAGAGGTGGTCGTACCTGCTCCCTCGCGCAAAAGCTACGACCGGCCCCGGGAAGACCGCCCGCGCCAAGAACGCCAGCGGGAGGAGCGCCCGCGCGAGCGTGCGCCAGACCGCAATGCCGAAGCACCGGAAGGCCGTCCGGGGCGGGGACCGGAGCGGCCCGCCGAGAATGCGGGCGATGAATCCGAGCAATCGCGCCGCCGTCGCCGCCGTCGCCGCCGCCGTGGCGGACAGGACCGGGAAAATGTGCAGAATTTTGCGCCCGGTGCCGACCAGCCACAGGATGATGGCCTCGCCATGCTGGCCGAGATCAACGGTGATTTGCCCGTGAACCCGGCTCTGGCAACCGAACCCCGTGGCGAGGGCGAGCCGTCTGGCTCCGGGGCTGAAGCGGCCACGCAAATTGCCGCAGAGGCCGGTGCCCCCGATGTTGCACCCCGCCGCTCGCGCCGGGTTGCGGCCAAAAAGCCTGCCAGGGACGCGGTGACGGACGCAGCGGTAGTGGAGGCCGCCGCGCCGGCCGAACCGGCAGCGGAAATGGCTGATGCCAAGCCCAAGCGTGGCCGCCGCCCAGCCAAGCCGAAGGTTGGTGCAATGGCGGATGCGCCAGCTGAAAGGGTGGAAGCTGTTGCGGCTGCCCAGCCAGTGCCAGCCCCCGAACGTGCAGCGTCCCAACCAGCCGCACCATTGGTTCGCGAAGCTTTGGATGTGATGGAAGCTCCGGTTGAGGCGGCCATTCCACGGGCCGAGGCCTTGCCGGAAGCGGCCGCCGGTCCCAAGCGGTCGGGCTGGTGGAGCCGGGTCAAGAATGCGACAATCGGCGGCAACTAGCGGCCAAAATACCACAGCCTGCCCGGAGCGGACAATTCTGCTCCGGGTTTGGCTTTTTGCCGCCGAACGGCCACAATGGCTGGTGAAACTTTGTCGTGCCTTGAACTTTAGCCAGGTGTGACAGGAGCATCTGGATGAAATCTGGTTTCCGGCAGCGAATGTCCCGCTGGCTGCGCGCAGGTTTGGCAGGTGCGCTCTGCTACTCCGGTCTTTTCATCGTTCCGGGCCGGGCGGAATCAGGTGGCATCGAAATCCTGCGCGATGCCGAGACCGAGCAATTGCTGCGCGAATATACCGCGCCGGTTTTCCGGGCGGCTGGAATTCCTACCGGAGCGGCGCGAATCATCCTGGTCGGGGACCGCTCCTTCAACGCCTTTGTCGCCAATGGCCAGAAAATCTTCATCAATGTCGGGGCGTTGATGGAGGCCAAAACGCCCAATGAAATCATTGGTGTGCTCGCCCATGAATCCGGCCATATCGCCGGCAGCCATCTGGTGCGCCAGCGCCAGGCGATGGCGGCAGCGCAGATCATGTCGGTCGTCGGCATGCTGGTTAGCGCCGGGGCGATTGCCGGAGGGGCGACCAGCCATGGCCGCATTGGCTCTGATGGCGCCGGAGCGATTGGCGTGTTGCTGGGGCCACAGGAACTGGTGCGCCGCTCGCTCCTGTCGTACCAGCGCGGCGAGGAGCAGGCGGCGGACCGGGCGGCGGTAAAATATCTGACGCAGACCGGCCAGTCCGGCAAAGGACTGCTGGCGACGCTGGAACGCTTTGCCAATGATGCCCTGTTCAAGACGTCTTCGGTTGATCCCTACCTGCTCCCGCACCCGCTGCCGGCCGAGCGCATTTCCAACCTGCAATCGGCGGCCATGGCCAGCCCAGCTTTTGCTACCCTGGATGCCCCTGCCCTGCAGGCCCGGCATGATCTGATGCGGGCAAAATTGTTTGGCTTCATGGGGGATCAGCCGGAGGTGGCGCGGCGCTATCCCGTTTCCGACAATTCGCTCGCCGCCCGCTATGCCCGCGCTGTGATCGCCTACCGGTTCGGGCGCACGGAGGAAGCGGTGCGCCAGATTGACGGGCTGATCGTGGCCCAGCCGGGCAATCCCTATTTTCACGAACTCAAGGGCCAGACTTTGCTGGAAGCGGGCCGGGCCGGCCAAGCGATAGCGCCCCTGCGCCGCGCCAATAGTCTCGCCCCCGAGGCGCTGCCAATCCGCGTCATGCTCGGCCATGCGCTGGTATCGCAGGACACGGCGGCTTCAACGAACGAGGCCATCAAGGTGTTGGCCAATGCCACCCAGCGCGACGCCGAATCATCGGAAGCCTTTGAATTCCTTGCCATGGCCTATGACCGCAAGGGCAACCGCGCCCAGGCGGAACTGGCGGCGGCGCAGGGGCTGTTTGTTTCGGGCAAATATGTCGAGGCCCGCACCCAGGCCTCGCGGGCGCAAGCGCAATTGCCCAAAGGCAGCCCCGGCTGGCTGAAAGCCGATGATATCCTGAACTATCGCCCTCCCGATTTTGACTAATCACGCATCATTGAAGTCTGCCCCCCCTGTGCAATCTGGCGGGCTTGTGCCATTCTCATTTCAAAATACCATTCTGGAGTGTTGCATGTCTTTCCTTTCCGTTGGTCTACGAACTGCCGGTGTCGCGGCGCTGGCTGTCCTTGGTGCGGCCATGGCCTTTCCCGCTGCGGCCGAATTTTCTGCGGCGCAGAAAGGCGAGGTTGAAAATATCATCAAGGATTATTTGCTGACCCATCCCGATGTGCTGCGCGATGCGCTGGCCGAAATAGAGCGCCGCCAGAAGGTGGATGAAGTCGCCGCCCGCGAGAAAGCCGTGACCGACCAGAGCGCGATGCTGCTGAATTCCGAATATCAGGTGGTTTTGGGCAATCCAAACGGCAAAATCACGCTGGTCGAGTTTTTTGATTATAATTGCGGCTATTGCAAACGCGCCATGGATGACATGGCCAAAATGATGAAAGCCGATCCGGATCTGCGCATCGTGCTGAAGGATTTTCCGGTGCTCGGGCCGGGCTCGGTGGAAGCAGCACAGGTGGCCGGTGCCCTGCGCATCCAGTTCAAGGGCGACAAATTCTGGGAATACCACCAGAAGCTGCTGGCAACAAAGGGCCAGATTGGCAAGACGCAGGCGCTGAATGTGGCGCGGGAGCTGGGTGCCGACATGGGCAAGCTGGACAAGGATATGGCCGCTCCGGCGGTCAAGGCTGGCATAGATGAAGTGATGCGTGTCGCCGATTCGCTCAATCTCACCGGCACCCCTTCCTACGTGCTGGGCACGGATGTGATTGTCGGTGCCGTGGGCTATCAGGAATTGCAGGGCAAGCTCGACAACATGAAGAAATGCGGAAAGTCTGTGTGCTCCTGACGGCACCGGCCCCGCCCTCTTCCCTTGTTTTCATTTCCGCGCTACATTCAGCCGGAACAAACCTGCGTGCAACAAGGCTCACCCTGGATGTAATCCTTTGCCCAGGCGATTTTTTCTGGCCCGGCCTGAAGGACTGGGGCGGGAGGGCCGGTTTTCCGGCTGGACAAAATGACCCGCCCGGGCCAACCCTGTTTCAGTTTCCGCTCCTGCAGCTTCCCGGCCTTTCTCCAATCCCAGGGCAAGAATTTCGTCCATGACGCAACCTCCACGCAAAGCGCCCAAGGCTTCCGCCCAGGGCATTGACACTGACCTCGTGCGCACACTTGCCAAACTGCTTCAGGACAGCGATCTCTCCGAGATCGAGGTTCAGAAGGACGATTTCCGCGTCCGGGTCGTGCGCCATTCTGCGGCACCGGTTGCCGCCCATGCAGCAATGGCAGCTGCGGCGCCCCGCATCGTTGCCGCTCCCGCCGGCCCTGCCGCGCCGGACAGCGAGGCCTCCAACCCGCATGCGGTGCCCTCGCCGATGGTGGGCACCGCCTATCGCCGGGCCAGTCCGGGCACCAAGGCTTTTGTCGAAGTGGGCAGCAAGGTGGCTGCGGGGGACAAAATCCTGCTGATCGAGGCGATGAAAACCTTCAACGACATTGTCGCGCCCCGCGCTGGCACTGTGACAATGATTTTTGTCGATGACGGACAGCCGGTGGAATATGGCCAGCCGCTGATGGCCATTGAATGATGTTCGCGCGAACCGGGTTTGGCTGAAAAACATGTTCGACAAAATTCTCATCGCGAACCGGGGCGAAATCGCGCTGCGCATCCTGCGCGCCGCCAAGGAACTGGGCATTGCCACCGTCGCCGTGCATTCCACCGCCGATGCCGAAGCCATGCATGTCAAGCTGGCGGATGAAAGCGTCTGCATTGGCCCGCCCGCCGCGCGCGATTCCTACCTCAATATTCCCGCCCTGCTGGCCGCCTGCGAAATCACCGGGGCGGATGCCATCCATCCCGGCTACGGCTTCCTGTCGGAAAATGCCCGGTTTGCCGAAATACTGGCCGAGCATAATATCGGGTTCATCGGTCCCAAAGCCGAGCATATCCGCATCATGGGCGACAAGATCGAGGCCAAGCGCACGGCCCGCTCGCTGGGGATTCCGTGCGTGCCGGGTTCGGAAGGCGGCATTACCGATGATGGGGAAGCGCTTCGGGTCGCCGCCGAAATCGGCTATCCCGTGCTGGTCAAGGCGGCCTCGGGCGGCGGCGGGCGCGGCATGAAAGTGGCGCGCACGGCGGCTGATTTGTCCGACGCGCTCGCCACCGCCCGCACCGAGGCCAAGGCGGCGTTTGGCGATGATGCGGTCTATCTCGAAAAATACCTCGAAAAGCCCCGGCATATCGAAATTCAGGTTCTGGGCGATGGCCAGGGCAATGCGATCCACCTTGGCGAGCGCGACTGCTCGCTGCAGCGCCGCCACCAGAAAGTCTGGGAGGAAGGCCCCTCGCCCGCCCTCAACGAAAGCCAGCGCCGCGAAATCGGCGAGACCTGCGCCGCCGCCATGCGCAAGCTGAATTATTCCGGCGCGGGCACCATCGAGTTTTTGTATGAGGACGGCAATTTCTATTTCATCGAGATGAACACCCGCATCCAGGTCGAGCATCCCGTCACCGAAATGATTACCGGGTTCGATCTCGTCAACGAGCAGATCAAGATTGCTGCGGGCAGCCCGCTGTCGATTTCCCAGGCCGACGTACACCTGAACGGCCATGCCATCGAATGCCGGATCAATGCCGAAAATCCGGCGACCTTCCGGCCCTCGCCGGGTCGCATCGCCTATTATCATCCGCCGGGCGGGCTGGGCGTGCGCGTCGATTCGGCGGTCTACCAGGGCTATACAATTCCGCCTTATTATGATTCGCTGGTGGGCAAGTTGATTGTCCATGGCCGCACCCGCACCGAAGCGCTGATGCGGCTGCGCCGGGCGCTGGATGAATTCATTGTCGATGGCATTGAAACCACCATCCCGCTGTTCCGCACGCTGGTGCGCAATGCCGACATCCAGAATGGCACCTATGACATCCACTGGCTGGAGCAGTTTCTGGCAGCCGGTGGCATGGAAGGCAAGGAATAGCGCAAATTGAGCAAGCTAACCGACCTAACCCGCAAGGGACTGAAAAGCCGCACCCGCCTCGTTTATGCCGGGCGCGATCCGGAGCAGCAGCACGGCTTCATCAACACACCGGTCTATCGCGGCTCTACCGTTCTCTCGCCGACGGTGGAGCACCTGCACGCGCGTGACGGCTACATCTATGGCACGCGCGGCACACCGACGATGCGGGCGCTGGAGCAGGCGTGGAGCGAGATTTCCGGCGCGGCGGGCACGATTCTTGTGCCGACCGGCCTGGCGGCGATCACAACCGCGTTGCTGGCCGTCGTCAAAAGCGGTGATGACATTCTGGTGACCGATTCGGTCTACCGCCCCACCCGGATTTTCTGCGAAGGCGTGTTGAAGCGCCTCGGTGTCAGCACCCGCTATTTTGATCCCGGCATTGGCGCTGGTATTGCCGGGATGATCCAGCCCAACACTTCCGTGGTGTTTACCGAAGCGCCGGGGTCGCAAAGCTTCGAAATGCAGGATGTCCCCGGCATCAGCGCCGCAGCCAAAGCCAAAAACCCGGATATTTGCGTGATGATGGACAATACTTGGGCGACGCCGCTGTTTTTCCCGCCGCATGAGCGCGGCGTCGACTTGGCGATTGAGGCGGGCACCAAATATCTCTCCGGCCATTCCGATCTGCTGCTCGGCCTCGTCTCGGCCAATGCGCGCTGGTATCCGCCTTTGCTCGACACATTTGGGGCCATGGCCCCCTGCGCCGGGCCCGAAGACGTGTTTCTGGCGCTGCGTGGCCTGCGCACGATGGAATTGCGGCTGAAAGAAGCTGAGCGGCAGGCCCTGGCTATGGCGCACTGGCTGCAAGCCCGGCAGGAAGTGGCCCGCGTGCTGCATCCCGCCCTGCCCGGCCACCCCGGCCATGCCATCTGGAAGCGGGATTTTTCCGGCTCGTCCGGCCTGTTCTCGATTGTGCTGAAACCGGTGTCCGCC
>JAYVYA010000434.1:0-2248 GCA_043784745.1 Hyphomicrobiales bacterium | reverse complement strand
GCCTTCTCTGTTGCGGTGCAGCAAGCTAGATATGTCTCATCAACCGGGGCAATCCAAACAGCGGCAACGCTGGTCCCGAAAAAAGCCGAGAAGGAATATCCCATGAACATCCAGTCTATTGCCACGAAGATCCAGAAGTGGCGCGACTACCGTTCGTCCGTGCGCGAACTCTCCCGCCTGACGGACCGCGAACTGAGTGACCTCGGCATCGGCCGCGGCGATATCGAGTTCGTTGCCAAGAAGGGCGCACGCGCCTGATTTGGTTGTCCATCCCTGCGATGGCGCAGCACAAGGCGGCACGGCACCCTGCCGTGCCCTTGAACCCGCCCAACCGGCATCGTACGGCGGCCCACTCAAAAAGGAGCCAAGACAATGAACATCCATTCCCTGGCAACAAAGCTTCAGTCCCTGCGCAACCAGTTGCTTGCCGATATTCACCTGTTTCAGGTGTCCCATGGTTTTGATGCGCGGGAACGCGCCGCCATTCGCGAATTGTCGGCGATGAATGACCGCGAATTGCACGATCTTGGCATTTACCGGGCAGATATCGGCCATGTCGTGCGCGCCGGCCGCGACTAGGTTTTTCGATTGCGCGGGGGCGTGACTGGCCTTGGCCGTCACCACTTCCTCCCATCCCCCGCGTGCAGCGCCCGCCAGCTCCTCCCTCTGGCGGGCGTTTTTTATTGACGCGTGGTGGCAATTTGCGCACACCCGATCCCATGAAACACATTCACATCATTGGCGGCGGGCTGGCGGGGTCGGAAGCGGCCTGGCAACTGGCTCAGGCGGGCGTGCCGGTTATCCTGCATGAAATGCGCCCCGTGCGCGGCACTGCGGCGCACAAGACGGACAGTCTGGCAGAACTCGTCTGCTCCAACTCCTTCCGCTCGGATGAGGCTTCAACCAATGCAGTGGGCGTGCTCCACCGCGAAATGCGGGCGATGCAGTCGCTGATCATCAGGTGCGCCGACAGGCACCAGGTTCCGGCCGGCGGCGCGCTGGCGGTGGACCGGGACGGTTTTGCGGCGGCGGTGACGGCGGCGATCAAAGCTCATCCGCTGATTCAGCTGGATCGTGCGGAGATTCAGGGCCTCCCGCCAAGTGACTGGGATAATGTGATTATTGCCACGGGGCCCCTGACCTCCCCGGCGCTGGCGCAGGCGATTGGCGCGGTGACGGGCGAGAGCGAGCTGGCCTTCTTCGATGCCATCGCCCCCATCGTCTACCGCGAGAGCGTCGATATGGACAAAGCCTGGTTCCAGTCGCGCTATGACAAGCCGGGGCCGGGCGGCACCGGGGCCGATTACATCAATTGCCCGCTGGACAAGGACCAATATGAGGCGTTTGTCGATGCCCTGCTGGCAGGAGAGGCCGCCGCGCTCAGTCATGAGGACAAGACGCCGTATTTTGAGGGCTGCCTGCCGATTGAGGTGATGGCGGCGCGCGGGCGCGAAACTTTGCGCTTTGGCCCGATGAAGCCAGTGGGCCTGACCAACCCGCACAACCCCGCCGTCAAGGCCCATGCGATCATCCAGCTGCGGCAGGATAATGCGCTGGGCACGCTGTATAATATGGTGGGATTCCAGACCAAGCTGAAATATGGCGCGCAGGCCGAGGTGTTCCGCGCCATTCCCGGGCTGGAAAAGGCCGAATTTGCCCGCATGGGCGGCATGCACCGTAACACCTATCTCAACTCGCCGCGCGTGCTGGACGGGCTCTTGCGGCTGAAAGCCATGCCGCGCCTGCGGTTCGCGGGCCAGATTACCGGCTGCGAGGGCTATGTGGAAAGCGCCGCCGTCGGGCTGGTTTGCGGGCGAATGGCAGCGGCAGAGCGGCTCGGGCAGAGCTTCACCCTGCCCCCGTCCACCACGGCCATTGGGGCGCTGATTGGCCATATTACCGGCGGCCACCTTCTGGCGATGGATGAAGGCCCGTCCTCGTTCCAGCCGATGAACGTCAATTTCGGCCTGTTCCCGCCCGTGGAGATGGTGCAGGAGCGAGGAGCGAAGAAATTGAAAGGGCCAGACCGGGGCATGGCCCGCAAGCGCGCCCTGAGCGCGCGGGCAGAGACGGATCTGCGGCAATGGCTGGCCACAGAAGCCGGGCCTCCGGTCGCCATCCCGCCATGAATCAGGGTTCGGCGAGGCTGGTGGCGATTTTAAGCGAGAGGCTTGTGGCACCCGACGGACGATAGACCGAGCTGCCCCGGCCTTTGGCAGCAAGGCCGCCCGCCGCCGGGCTGCCCATG
>JAYVYA010000433.1:0-4819 GCA_043784745.1 Hyphomicrobiales bacterium | reverse complement strand
GCACATGGCTTTCGCTGGCGGCGACGTCTTGCGGGTGATTGACAAGCACCACAAGCGCATCAGCCACGTCCACACCAAGGACATCCGCAGCGCTGTTATCGGCAGGCTTGACCGGACGCGGGAGAGTTTTCTGGATGCTGTCGTCAAGGGTGCCTTTACGGTGCCCGGCGACGGCTCGCTCGATTTTGTTGCCATCGTCAGGCGGCTGGCTTCCCATGGCTATGAGGGCTGGTTCGTGGTTGAGGCCGAGCAGGACCCCAAGGTCAGTCCACCGCTGGCCATGGCGAAAAAGGGCCATGCGGAACTTTTGCGCGTGATGGCCCTGGCTGGCTATGAGGTGGCATAACCCTCGCTTGACGACTGAACCATTAACCAGAGCGCCGCAGTTTCATCCCCTTTCCTCGGTTGCGCCGGCAAAGTCAGGGAGAGAATTCATGATCAATTATGCGGTTGTCGGTGCTGGCTGGATATCGCAGCAAGCCTTTTTGCCCGGCGTGGTTCAATCTGGAAATTCGCGGGTAGCGGCTATCGTCACCGGTGACCGCGCCAAGGCGACGCGCCTTGCCGAGTTTTACGGCATCGGCGAGATTGTTGGCTATGACAGTTACGACGCGTTGCTCCGAAAGCCGGAGATTGACGCGGTCTATATCGCTTTGCCGAATGACATGCATGCCGACTACGCCATCCGTGCGGCGCGCGCCGGCAAGCACGTTCTGGTCGAAAAACCACTTGCAAAAAGCGAGGACGAGGCGCTCGCGATGATCGATGCGGCGCGCGCTGCGAACGTATTTCTGATGACTGCCTACCGGCTGCACCATGAGCCCGGCACGGTTGCTGTCCTCGAACACATCCGCGCCAATTCCATCGGGCGACCGCTGCTGTTCCAGTCTGTGTTCAGTTTCCAGTCCCCGTTGGACAATCACAGGCTGAAGGCGGCGGCCTGGGGCGGGCCGCTTCAGGATGTCGGCGTCTATTGCATCAACGCCGCCCGTCATATCTTTGCCGAAGAGCCTATCGAGGCCATTGCGATGGCGCACCGGCCCGCCGGCGACCTGCGCTTTGGCGAGGTGGACGCCACGGTGGCGGCGATGCTGCGTTTTCCGTCGGGCGGCCTGGCACAATTCATTGCCAGCTTCGGAGCAGCGGCGGTCGATAATTACCGGGTCGTGGGTACGTCCGGCGATCTGGAATTGGACCCCGGCTTCCGGTTCGAGACCGCGACACGGTTGCGGTTGCGCCGCGACGGACAGACCGTGGAAACCCAGTTTCCGCAAATCGACCATTTTGGTGCGCAGGTCGCCTATTTCTCGGACTGCATCCGGACGGGAACGCCGCCCGAAGCCGATGGCGCGGAAGGCTTGGCGGACATGCGTGCGCTGCATGCGATTGAAAGGGCCGCCGCGACAGGCATACCACAATCGATCTCATCTCCGGCCCGCTCCCGCCATCCAGAGCCCGGGATGGTGCGGCTTGTGCCGGTAACGGATCGTCGCCTGGTTCTTTGACAGATCAGCACCAGTCTATTCAAAACCCTGATTTGCAATAAAAATTGCATGTTGCAACACTTGCAAAAAACGTTCTAAAGCGGTAGTCATTGGGAACTGAAATCCTGCACCGCAAATAACATGCGCGGACTGGAGAATGGGATGAAGCGTCACATTGGCAGGAATTACAGCAGCGCTCGCTGCCGGATACTCCTGACGCCCGTTTCTGCAGCAGCGACTGTTGCAATGTTGACTTCGCTGGAAGAGTATTTGTGCGCATGGGAGGAAGGCAAGTGACGCTGCTTGATGTACGTGCTGTATCCAAAAATTTCGGTGCGATCCGCGCTGTGAACGATATCAGTTTTTCCGTCGCGCCGGGCGAGGTGATTGGCCTGATGGGCGACAACGGGGCTGGAAAGTCCACCATGGTGAAGCTGATTGCCGGCAACTTCCCGCCCTCTGAAGGCGAGGTGGCGGTCGATGGCCAGGTCTGCCATTTCCACAAGCCCATTGAAGCCCGCGCCAGGGGTATTGAAGTTGTCTACCAGGACCTGGCGCTTGCCGACAATTTGACGGCTGCGGAAAATGTGTTCCTTGGCCGCGAAATCAAAAAAGGTCCCTGGCCCTTCCGCATCCTGAACAAGCAGGCGATGATTGACCGCTCGGCCCAGCTTTTTGCCGAGCTCAAATCGGAGACAAGACCGCGGGATCTGGTACGGAAAATGTCCGGGGGACAGCGGCAGGCCGTGGCCATTGCGCGGACGCGGCTTTCCAATGCCAAGCTGGTGTTGATGGATGAACCCACCGCTGCCATCTCCGTGCGGCAGGTGGCGGAAGTCCTCGGCCTGATTCACCGCCTGAAGGCGCAGGGCGTCTCGGTCATGCTGATCAGCCACCGTATGCCCGACGTTTTCGCCGTGGCGGACCGGATTATCGTCATGCGGCGCGGCGGCAAGGTTGCGGACAAACGCACATCCGAGACCACGCCTGAGGAAATCACCGGTCTCATCACAGGAGCGATCCGTGTCGCCTGAAGCGCTCAAAGTTATGGAAAAGCCTGCGGAAACTGGCCACGCCGTGCTCTCCGAAGTTGCTGCGATTCGGGAGCAGACCTGGTTTCAGCGCATTATGACAAGCCAGCCGTTCTGGGTGACGGTGGCGCTGGCAGTGCTTGTTACCATCATGGCCGCCATGGAGCCGAGTTTCGGTACATCTGACAATGTGGCAAATGTCACCCGCAATTTCGCGCCCTTTGGCATCATGGCGCTCGGCATGACCATAGTCATCATCACCGGCGGGATTGATTTGTCGGTCGGATCGGTGATGGGGCTGGTTGCCATTGTGGCGGGACTGTTTCTCACCTGGGAATATTCCTGGCCTGTCGCCTTTGCCATGGGCATGCTGACCGGCCTGATCTGCGGTGCCGTCAACGGGTTTTTTGTGGCCTATGTCGGCATGCCGTCATTCGTGGTGACGCTTGGCATGCTGTCGATTGCACGCTCGCTGGCAGTCGTGTTTTCCGGCAACCAGATGCTCTACAAATTCGGGCCTGATGCGGCCAAGGTCAAGGCCATTGGCCAGTCCACATGGCCGCTGCATGAACCGGCTGGCTGGGCACCGCACTGGATTCCGCAATTGTCCTCCCAGTTCTGGACGATGATTTTGTTTGCGCTGGCACTGGGGTTCGTGTTCAACTTCACAGCTTGGGCGCGGCACGTTTTTGCGATTGGCGGCAATGAACACGCCGCCCGCATGACGGGCGTTCCGGTGGATCGCATCAAATTCCAGGCCTACGTCTTCTCGTCCTTTACCGCCGCAATCGCATCATTGTTACTGCTTGGCTATAATGGTTCGGCCATTAACGCGATGGGCCAGGGTTATGAGTTGCGTGTCATTGCCGCGACCGTGATCGGCGGTGCCAGCCTGATGGGCGGCTCAGGCACAGCTTTTGGCGCCATCATCGGAGCCACCTTCCTGGAGGTGATCCGCAATGCCCTGCTGATGGCAGGCATCGATTCAAATTGGCAGGGCGCATTTGTCGGTGCCCTCATCATTCTCGCAGTGCTTCTTGGCATGCGCAACGTCGGCAACAAATCGCCCGTTGCGGCCTTGTTTGAAAGGTTTTGGCCAAGGAAGCAGTGATGGAAACCGGAGACCCTGCCGGCAAACAGGGTGATCAGTGTGGAGGAAGCAAAATGATAAAATATATCTTGTCTGCCGGCGTGGCCGTCTCGGCCATCATGTTGGCCGGGTCCGCTGCGCAAGCCAAGGACATCTTTGCCCTGGTGCCAAAGAACATGAACAACCCGTTCTTCGACCAGGCCCGCGATGGCTGCAAAAAGGCCGAAGCCGAGTCCAACGGCGCATTTGAATGCATGTATATCGGCCCCGGCGAACATGGCGGCGGTGACGAACAAGTGGCCATCGTGCAGGACCTTATCGTCAAGAAGGTGAAAGGCATTGCTGTTTCACCCTCAAACGCTGCGGCGATGGCCGTGGCGCTTCAGGCGGCCAAGGCTGCCGGCATTCCGGTCATTACCTGGGATTCCGACATGCTGCCGGACGCCAAGAACCTGCGTGTGGCCTATATTGGCACGCATAACTACGAGATCGGCGTGAACCTCGCCAAGATTGTCATGCAGGTCAAGCCAAAGGGCGGCACGGTTTGCATCCAGTCCGGCGGCGCGGCGGCAGCCAACCACAACGAGCGCATGCAGGGCATTCGCGACACGCTTTCGGGCAAGAAGTCCGCTGCTTCGCCTGGCGATGCGCTTGCCGGTGCAAACGGCTGGACGGAACTGAAAGGCTGCCCGCTCTACACCGACGACGATTTCCCGCGTTCGGTACAGCAGTTTGAAGACATCATGGCCAAGAATCCAAATCTCGATGCCTTCATTCCAACCGGTGGCTTCCCGCAGTTTATCCCGGATGCCAACCGTGCAGCTGTTGGCAAGTACAAGGACAAGATTGCCTCCAAGGCGCTGGCTCTCGTCGTTGCCGACACCCTCCCGGTCCAGATCGACCAGATGAAGGAGGGCCTGTCGCTGGGCCAGGTTGGCCAGCGTCCGTTTGAAATGGGTTACAAGTCCATGAAGGCATTTCAGGACATGGCGGCGGGCAAACCAGCGCCTGCGGATCCAACCTATACCGGCCTGGATGTGCCGAAGATGCGCTTGTCGTTGAACTCAAAGACGTTTCGCTTCTATACGAGTATTGGGTCTTCTACAAAATCGCTACGACCTTGCTCGAACCACACGCACTATTCCTGTCGCGCGGCGCAATCGTGAAAGAGGGGCGCATTGTGAATACGGCGGCCGTATCAGATGGAGTGTGGA
>JAYVYA010000432.1:0-2799 GCA_043784745.1 Hyphomicrobiales bacterium | reverse complement strand
AGCAAGAGTTTCCCGGTCGCGTTGCCCATGTCCACGTGGAGGTGATCGCAGCTGTCCAAGAGCTGCCCGAAATGTTGAAGGGCGATACCGTTCTTGCCGCGCGCCGATATTGTGGTGTCGACTTCGCCGCAGTTTTTCTGCGGACTTGCCGGCCTGTTCGTCCGCCCCTTCAAGCGGGTGCCATGGGTGCTGGAAATTCGCGACCTCTGGCCTGAAAGCATCGCCGCTGTCGGCGTGATGCGCAAGGGGCTGCGCTACCGGCTTGTCAGCTGGCTGGAGGCCATGGCTTACCGGCAGGCCGATGCCATCGTCTCCGTCACCCGCTCGTTTGTGCCCCATATTGCCGCGCGTTGCGGGGATGCCGGCAAAATCTCGGTTATCCGCAATGGTGTCAATCTTGGCCTGTTCAACCCCAGCGGCAATGGTGCGGCGCGCAAGCGCGAACTGGGGCTGGACGGCAGGTTCGTCGCGGCGTTTGTCGGCACCCATGGCATGGCCCACGGCCTTGGAACCATGCTGGATGCGGCCGAAATTCTTAGGGACGATCACCGCATCGTCTTTCTCATGGTGGGGGACGGTGCCGACCTTGCCCGGCTGAAAGCCGACCGTGCGGCGCGCGGCCTGAGCAATGTCCATATTCTGGGCCAGCTCCCGAAGGCCGCCATGCCCGGCATCTGGAATGCGACGAATGCCAGCCTGATCCTGCTGAAGCGAAGCGATACCTTCAAGAAAGTGTTGCCGTCCAAAATGATGGAAGCCCTGGCGATGCAATGCCCGGTGGTGCTTGGTGTCGAGGGCGAGGCCTGTGATTTGCTGATGGAGGCGCAAGCCGGGATTGCCATTCCGCCTGAAAATGCCGTGGAGCTGGCCAAAGCGGTGCAAAAACTGGCGGATGATCCGGCGCTCGCCATCTCCCTGGGCCATGCGGGCCGTGCTTTCGTGATGCAGAATTTTGACCGGAATGTGCTGGCCCACCAATATATTGCGTTGTTGGCCGGTGTGGTGGACAAGCATCGCCCCAAGGGTCGATCCCTTCCGGTGGCCAGGTTGCGACAGGCGGGCGAATGAGGCCGATGCTGCTGCGCCTGCGGCGGGCCGCGGCTTTCGGGTACCACATTCCCCCTGCAAAGCTGCTGCGCCGGCTCTACTTGAGCTTGCGGCGGCGCTGGCGGGACCGGACCGGCTGGCCCGCGGATGAGGGCGGCGAGGTGCCCGCCCTGTCGGCAACCCCGCCCTTGCCTTTATTCTCTCCCCGCAGGGGCATGGTTGCGGCGTCGGGCGGGCGGTTTGCCTTCACCTTTCTGGGCCGCCCGCACCAAATGGCTGACACCATGGACTGGAATGCGCCGGGGCAGGGGCCGGAATACCAGCTGTGGCGGATGCACCTGCATTACATGGAATATCTTGAGGAAGCGGGGGTTTCAGATTTCACGGCGCTGGTGCTGGACTGGATGGCCGCCAACCAGCCGATGCGTGCGGGCCGGTGGCGCGACAGCTGGAATGCCTATGCCCTTTCGTTGCGGGTCGTGGTGTGGATGCAGCAGATCGCCCGGCACCGCGCCAGCCTGCCGCCAGCGGCGCTGGCCGGGATGTTGGCCAGCCTGGCGGGACAGTTGCGGTTTTTGGCGGAAAACCTCGAAACCGACATTGGCGGCAATCATCTGGTGAAAAACATCAAGGCGCTGCTGTGGGCGTCGGCTTTCTTTCAGGGGGCGGAGGCTGAAAGCTGGCGGCGGCTGGGTCTGAAATGGCTGAAAAAGGCACTGCGCGAGCAGATTCTGGCCGATGGCATGCACTATGAGCGCTCGCCGTCCTACCACGCCCAGGTGTTTGCCGATCTGCTGGAATGCCGCCATGCCTTGCCCCAAGCCCAATGCCCTGCGGCCCTGCCGGAGGCGTTGCGGGGCATGGCACAAGCGGTGGCCGACCTCTGCCACCCCGATGGTTTTGCGGCACAATTTAACGATTCCGGCCTGAATATGGCCTATGCGCCGGGGGAATGCCTGCAAGCGTTTGAAATATTGTTTCATTCCCGGCCCTTGCCGCGCCCGGCCTTCACCCTGTTTTCGGCGGGCTATTTCGGGCTGCGCTCGGGCGAAAGCTGTTTTGTCGCCGATTGCGGCCGCATCGCTCCCGATGACCTTCCAGCCCATGGCCATGGCGATATCCTGAGCTTTGAATGGTCGGTGGCGGGGCGGCGGATCATCGTCGATCAGGGCGTGTTTGAATATATTCCTGGCGCGCTGCGGGCCCAGTCACGCTCGGCGGCTGCCCATAATACGTTGTGTTTTGCCGGGGCCGACCAGGCTGATTTCTTTGGGGCCTTCCGCATCGGGCGCAGGCCGAAGGTGCGTGTGGAAAGGTGCGAGAGCAGCGACGGGCATCTGCTGCTGGAAGGCTGGCACAACGGCTTTGGGCGCTTGCCCGGCTCCTCCCGGCACTGGCGGCGGTTTGAGGTGACGCCGGGCCAGATCATCATCACCGACCGGATCGGGGGCAGGTCCAAAACCGGGACGCAGATTGGCTTTCTGTTACATCCTGACGTTGATATCCTGAGACAGGGAGCGCACCTGCGGCTCAGCGCGGGCGCTGCCATTGTCACCCTGCAATCCAGTGCGGAGATCAGCCTTGAGCCCGCCGTCTGGTGGCCCGATATGGGTGTGGAACGAAACACCCTGCGCGCCAGCATCAAGGTTGCTTGCGGCGTCAGGGAAGTGATAACCGTTTTGCGCGTCGAAAAGCCCGCTCCGGGTGCAGCGCCAGAGGTTGCGTGAAACAGGTCCAGCAGAATTACCGCAG
>JAYVYA010000431.1:0-3915 GCA_043784745.1 Hyphomicrobiales bacterium | reverse complement strand
GGAGATGTGGCCGAGAGGCTGAAGGCAACGGTTTGCTAAATCGTCATAGGATGTAAGTCTTATCGTGGGTTCGAATCCCACCGTCTCCGCCATTCACCTAGGCTATCTATTTGAAATTAAACGGTTTTATGATTCTGGAAAAATATCGGCCCTAGCATTGGCCCTAGCAGCAAACGCGGCTTGGTGTGATTTGGCGCGAATGCGAGCGAACCAGCGCCCGCCCTTATGCCGCCATTCTCGCCTTCACCCGCTGCACCGCTGCCGCCGTCCATTCCCCCCGGCCCGTCGGGGTCGGCACGCCCTCACTGTTGAGTGCACCGGCAATGGCGCGAAGCGAAAGGCTGTTGGACGGATCAATCCGGGCGATGATTGGCGCAAGCGCGCTGGCATGTTGCACCGCCCTGGCAGTGGAGGCGGCGCGCGCCTTCACCAAATCGCCCGCCGTGCCCGCCCGGCCCCGGAACCCGCCTAGCTTGACGCCCCGCGCCTTGGCCGCTGCCAGCGCGTCCTTGGTGCGCTTGGCAATCATTCTCGCTTCCAGTTCCGCCACGCTGGCCATTTGCTGCAACAGGAAGCGCCCGGTAGGGCCTTCGATGCTTGGCAGGTCCACAAAGCAAATCTCAACCCCGGCTTCCAGAAGCTTGGCGAGAAATCCGCTGGAGCGTGTCAGGCGCGACACGTTTGCCACCACCAGCGCCGCCCGGTGCGCCCGGCACATGGCCAGCGCCTTGGCCAGTTCCGGCCTGCCCGAATTTTTGCCGCTTTCCACTTCGACATGTTCCGCAACCAGCGTCCATTGCCCGCCGTTCAAATAATGGTTGACGGCTTGGCGCTGCGCTTCGAGACCAAGGCCGGATTTGCCCTGCCTGTCGGTTGAGACGCGAAGGTAGGAAATGAAGCGCCCGTTTGCCATGATCGAACCCGTATCGTTGTGTGCATTGTTCGTTGCACATATTGATACAGACTTGAACGGTTGCGGTCAAGCGCGAATTTGTCTGAATTTCTGGCATCGACTTTTTAATTCTGCTTTTTTGATTGCCCCCTGCCCGTGCAGTCCAAACATATTCGCCAGCGCCCGCCACCGTCCGGCGTTTTCCTATTCTTTTTCTACTTCAATCTATTTTTTTGCTATAAGTTTCCCAATCGGCTTGAAGGTCGCCCAAGAATTTTTCATTCAACTTTGACCGGGAACCCTTTGGCCCGCTACCGCCGTTATTCCCCGATACGAAGCGGTTTTTCTCGTCTTTCAAATTGCCTTTGTTGCCGCTCATTGCGTGCCCCTATGAAACGTCCATTCCCTGCCATCGCCATAGCGGATCAATGCGCTATCATGCGCCAGTCGCTCAATCGTGTCGCCTTCCCGCATTTGCCACACCAGCCCGGCCCTGCGCAGGTCAAGCGCGGCACTCTCGCCCGCCGTCGCCAGAACCAGCGGGCTGTCAAAGATTGCCGCCACCGGCCACCCTAGAGTCACCAGCGCCGCCCCGTGCCGGTCAAGCAGCTGGCCAGCCATATCCGCCGCCCGCGCCTGCCAGTCATGCGGAATGCCGCTAAGCCGCTGGCATTGCAGCCGGGCAAAGGCGTCGGCATAAACGGGCGGCACCTTGCCCAACTCAACCGCGATTGCCGCCCGTTCATCAAGACTGATTTTGTAATCATCTTGCAAAGTGGGCTTGACACCCACACCTTCACTATCGGCATTGCCCGCATCAACCGGGCGAGTTACCGGCCCCGCTACCGGCCTAATTACCGCTTTTGGCAAATCATCATTATACACCGGTAACACCGGTAACCACGGTAACTTCAATGACTTAGACCGGTAACCAAAACACCCGGTTACCGGTGCACCGGTGGTAACCGGCATATTTTGGGGTTTCCCGGCCATAACAGCGAGGAGGCGCGAAGCAAGGTCACTCGCCATTTTCACCCCCCTGCAAGATTGAGGCATTCAGGATGCGGACCTTTGTTGATCGCCCGTCAATCTTGACGACAGATGCGTATTGATCCACGCCGCGAATGAGCATCCCGCGCTCACTTAAAGTTTGCGCCACGAATGTCGGATTCATCCCGGCGCAGAATTCGTTCTTCCAGCTTTCCGCCGGTATCAGCCATTCCCGCTCCGCGCCTTCCCCGCGTCTCCAGCCAAGCCGGTTTTGCACCGGATGGCCACCAGGATTGTCGAGACTGTCAAAGCGGGTTTCCCCGTGTTTTTCAATAATCCCCTGCACCTGTTCTATTGCTTGCCGGGCTTCCATCGGCTCACTGCCACCCCGGCCTTTAATCCATTGTGCCAGCGCCCATGCCGCCGCCGCCATAGCTTCGCCTTCCTGCCATGGAGCGACGCCAAACTGAATGGCCAGTTCCCCCGCAGCTGCTATCAAGCCGAACCGTTGCGCCGCCCGGTCAATCTGGCCGTCCGCCCCGGCTAGAATATTGGCTTTGACAAATGCGGCAACAGAATCGCGCACCATCCCGCCAATCCCTTCCGCGCCCTCCCCAACAATTTGCCGGACAAATTCAGGCCCGGCGGTTCCGTAATGCGTTGATGCTGCCAACTTGAACGCCTTGGCCAGCGCCGCCGCTTCACCAGAGGCCCCGGCATGGTCAAACGCGCCAAAGCCTTTGCCCCGGTCTGCCGGAACGTCCAGCATCCGCACCATCTGGCCAGCCCGCGCCTTGCGGCCCCGTTCCTCTGTCAGCTTGCCCTCAACCGGAATTTCTCCCGATGACAGAAACAACAGCCGCCAGCTTTTTGGTTCGCGGAGATCGCCAGTGCGCCCGGCCCGCTGTTTGCCCGCACCATTGGACAGGCCATAGATAGCGCTGGCCGCTTCCCGGCTTTCAACCATGCCTAGTTCATCCAGCACCAGCACCGTGTCATTTGCACCAGCCGCCGCACCTTCCAGCCCGTTTGCAGTGGCACGCCATGCCCTGACATATCCCGGCGATGCGCCCCGCCCCCACACACTCGCAGCGGCCTGCAACAGCGTCGTCTTGCCCGTGGATGATCCGCCATGGATATGCACCCCGCCGCCTTCCTGCCCGGCGAGGTAAAGCAATGGACCGGCCAGCGCGGTTGATATGGCCAGCACCGGCAAGGCATGGCCACATGACAGAGCGCCAATTCCATCCAGCCAGTCGGCAAGGCTCCCCTTGGCTTCATATGGCCCCCACGCGCTGGCGTCCAAAATCACCTGTTCAGAACCTGCGGGACCGATGGCACCTCCGGGCAGGACAAAAACACTTTTCTCGCCAACATCATGCCAGCCGGTGCGGGGCACCAGCGTCACACGGTTCTTCGGTTTGCAGCCCGCCAGATAGGTTGCCAGCGCCCGTTGCTGATTGCGGTTTACGGCAAGACCGCCGCCCGCCAGTTCCTGGCACAAGCTTGCCGGGTCACCCTGCAATAGTGCATCGGCGATATGGCGCAGATGCACACGCCCGTCACGATCCTGCCAGCGCAGCCATTTGCCCCATTCACCGCCTTGCGAATTGCGGCACGCGCCTATTACTTCAAACGCGGCGCTTATCCATTCGGCTTCCGCTTTGGCATTATCGCTCCGGCCCTTGGTCACCTCCATGTGCAAACCGGTGGAAGCCATGGTGAACGCGCCTTGGCTCAAATATTCCGGCGGCGCATCACCGGCTTTCCTCAACCGCGTCGTCGAGGATGATGGTAAAGCGTCGCCAGCATTGGCCTTCTGCTTGGCTAAATATTGCTGGTATCCAGCCGCCGCATATGCGTTGCGCTTTTCCTGCGGCCAATCGGCATAGCCTTCCGGCCCTGTCTCATTTTTCATCGCTGCCCCCCACGATTTTGCAGGAGTCGATTGCGACCAGAGTGGTTTCGCGCAACAGGCGCACGCACTGGTGCGCCATGCCTGCGGAACGGTTTTCAACAGCGCGGTGCAGAGA
>JAYVYA010000430.1:0-3203 GCA_043784745.1 Hyphomicrobiales bacterium | reverse complement strand
GTCATCAACAAATTCCGTCCTTTGGCGGTCTACCAAATCTTTAACGTTCTTGTTCAGGCGACGAAGAACACGCTCGTTTTGTTCGATGAGGTTATCAATTGTCATATTGGCCACTCCGAAACTACATTAAAAAGATTTTTGGTTTTTCATCAACACCTAGACCCGGACCGAGCGAAGGTTGCTATTCTGCGCCGCCACTTGGCTGTCACATGCAAACCGCTTTTAATCGTCGATAGATAGAATATGGTTGTTTAATCGCCCAGTCAACTACCAGGCTTCGTATCAAAAGGGCCTAGCGCAGCCCAATGGCTGGCATCTCTAGGGTGGGGCGCTTCCCGTATGGCCCTTAGGCAATAAATCCAGCCAGCGCTCACGCCAACGCCTTGGCGGGGCTATCGTGCTTTTGCTTGTTGTGACGTTGGGCATTCGGGTTCAAGTGGGCGCTTGTTTCGTAGGTTCCGGCTTCAGGCATACCGTAGGGCAGCATGTTGACAAACGCGATGGTGCGCTGTTTGCCGATGGCTGGTGCGGCGGTGTGCTGGCCGCTTGTCGCCGATGTGCCGACACTTTCCCGACGCGGCGCACCTGCCACGTGCGAGACAGAAACCTAAAATCCTCCTATATTAGGAAGCGCGCAGCACCCCGCCGCATTTCAATCCAAGGCGTTTGTATCCTGTTTTCATCAGTCATCGGTCCGCCCTTTCGGTAAACTCGTCAGCGTTTAACTCCTACAAAATTTAAACCGGCGCTTAGGCGTGACATACGTGACATACCGGGACATTGGCGCTTTTGTCCCGTGTCACGCAAACCGGCAAATTGGTGCAGAATGGCGTGACGGACGTGACATCCCCCTTTAGGGGTGTCCCGGATGTCCCGCTTGTTCCAATGCTCAGGAAAGCCATACCAGCCGCCTTCCTGCCCCGGCTGGTAGCAACCAAGGTTTTGCAATCGAGCAATGCGTTAAGGTTCCGATGGAAGGCTTTGCGTTGCCGCTCTGCCAGCTTTTCCGGTTCCTCTCCGGGCGTCGCCTGTTCTACAATGCG
The DNA here is from genome assembly GCA_043784745.1 of Hyphomicrobiales bacterium. Classification (GTDB taxonomy): domain Bacteria; phylum Pseudomonadota; class Alphaproteobacteria; order Rhizobiales; family Beijerinckiaceae; genus JAYVYA01. The sequence continues at coordinate 2,160 of JAYVYA010000430.1, read as the reverse complement.
GCGGTAATATTCCGCCCGCACACTTTCATCATGCACCGCTGTCACCATCGGACCGTCATTCCCGAAGGGCCGAATGCTTTCGCCAGCTTCGCCGGTTGCCACTGCAATGCAATCCATCAAGAGCCGCTTTTGCGGGGCGACAGTTTTCCCCTTGCCCCCGGCCCGCGCCGCCGTCTCGACAATCTCCGAAACTACCAGCGTTGATATTTCGCGGTCCTTGTTGTCAGTTCCAACCACGATACGGGAAAGGTTGACGGCAAAGGCCAAATCCCCGGCTTCATCCTTGGCCTTGGCGAGGCTCAGGCTTGCCGACAAGCCGTCCCGCCGCTCGCACAACAGGGCAACGTCCACGCCAGCGTGCAAGCTGCTATGCCCGCGCATCCGACCTTCCGCACTGTGCCCGATATGGTGCACGGCCAGAACAAAGCAGCCGAAATGGGCAGATAGCCGTTGCAGGTTGCCAACAAAGGCGATCATCCCGCCGCCGTTTTCATCGGCTCCGCCAAGCGATTGTGCCAGCGTGTCAATAATAATCAGGCCAGGCGTGACGCCACGCGATTCGATGCTGGCAATCAGCGCCAGCGCATCCCCCTCAGCCGCGCCAAGGTTTGGAGCCGCTTCAATCAGCCAAAACTGGGCACTGGCAGGCAAGTTGCCATTTTGCACCTCCCAGCCAACTTTGCGCTTGTGCAGCCCCGCTGCCCCTTCTGCGGCGATATAGACGGCACAGGTGCCCATTCCTTCCCTGCCAGCCCACCCTAGCCCCGCCGCCAAGTGCAGGGCCAGGTCGCTGGCAATGAAGCTTTTGAACGCCCCGGAAGCGCCAAATATAACGCCAATTCCTTTTGTAGGAATCATCCGGTCCACCAGCCAGTTTTCGCCAGCGGGGACGAATATTTCAGAATGCGGTATCAGGGTAAATTTAGGTTTGGTGGGTTGCTCAAATACGTCGCCAGCATTGGCCTTCTGCTTGGCTAAATATTGCTGGTATTCAGCCGCCGCATATGCGTTGCGCTTGTCCTGCGACCATTCGGAAAAGCCGTCCGGGCCAGTCTCATTTTTCATGGCTGCCCCCCACGATCTTGCAGGAGTCGATTGCGACCAGAGTGGTTTCGCGCAACAGGCGCACGCACTGGTGCGCCATGCCTGCGGAACGGTTTTCAACGGCGCGGTGCAGAGATTCCGCCACGGCTACCACCGTGACCGCACACTCGCCAAGACTCTGCCAGTGTAGGTGCTGGATTGCGGGCCTTGCCGGGTTCGTGCCCAGTTCGGAGTGAGGTTGCATCATGCCAGCCGCTCCCCAATCTGTGCCAGCCCGGCAATGATCCGGGCGACGTGAATAGGAAGCCGATAGCGCCGGGCGATGAAAAGCGCGGCAAAATCAGTTGCAATTGCATCAGGTTTCTGGCATTCAACTGGTATTACACCGTATTGAAATGCCGCCCCGCGCCGCTCGCCAGCGAGCGCGGGGTTTTTATGTGCGGCCAACATTACGCAACCGCCAAGGCATCGGCCAAAAGCGCTTCCGCTGCCTCTCTGGGAATCAGCCGCCGCCCGCCAATGACGACGGATTTGAGCTGGCCGGTTTTGATAAGCTCAAATGTTTTTGTCCGGCCAAGCCCGTAGGCCCGGCAGAAGTTGTCAACGGTGTAGGCGCGGGGTTCAACTTGGCTTTCGTTTTTCATACTGAGTGCCTTGGTTCGGGGTAATGCACCCGAACTATGGAACTATTCTTCTACTTGATCATCGCCCGCCGAAATGGCCAATTTGGGCAGGCCCCTGCCTCTTATCGCAGAATGTGACCGCCCAGCCTGCTGATATTGTTCCCCAGCCTTTCGCATCAGCATTTCAATTAATTCGGAACTCGCACTATGGTTGCCGGGGCTTGCCGCCGGTATAGTATTTTTCCAGCCTTGAACAGTATTTCTCGAAACTCCGAAAGCCTCTTGAATTGTTTTAATGGGGGAGCGGTCCACTATGTGGTGGGTTTCACCATAATGAGTGAACCCACCATTCGCTGCCTGCAAATAGGTAACAGCAAGGCCAATATGCCGCCGCTCTGTTGGCCCGATTTTGTGCCGTCCTTTGGTTGCTGCGTCCGTGATTGGTTTGGGGACAAAACCAACGGCAAGATAGTCTGCGAACCCTGCGATTCTG
>JAYVYA010000429.1:0-3058 GCA_043784745.1 Hyphomicrobiales bacterium | reverse complement strand
GAGGCCTGGAACAAACTAACCGACCGCCCATGGCGCATCATGTCCATCGGATTGAGAGATTGGGCGCATGGGTTTTGATCAGGGAGTGTTGGTATTAGTCGCTGGCGTGATCATCGGCAATCGCGGGGAGTTGGCGGCCCTGTACTGGATCGCGCATTCCCTAACACGCATTCCATCGAAGAATTTCGATCAAATGTCCGCACTGATAATGTTGTTTTTAGTAGAAACCGGCGTGATCCACGACTACAAAAACTCAAGGAACGTATATCGCACAAATACCTTCAGCCACATCTGGAAATCGTGGCCCACATTTCTGTTCAAAGGTTATCCACATGCTCACCAACAGCCGCGACATCTACCGCCGCCTCGAAGCAGAGGGCTGGATGCTGAACCGGATAAAGGGGTCACACCATATTTTTACCAAACCCGGTTTTAAACGCGTCATTCCGGTGCCGCATCCTAAAAAGGATATCCCTGTTGGAACAGTTAGAAGCATTTACAAAGCGGCTGGCTGGAAGATCGACTAAATCTCAAGCGGCCTGCCGCACCAGTGCCGGGACTTCTACCGCAATTATCATCGCCGCTGTCGCAAAACTCTCCACCCATTCCGGATCAGCCTGCAAAACGTCCAGATCACGCGGCATGGGAACCGGAAAACCTGAATCCAGCATCGCCTCAGTCCAGCCCTCAATCGCCTCATTGGCCTTGTCAAACAATCCATCCAGTGCATCGCTGGCCGAAAAGCAGCCGGGCGCATCGGGAAAGGTCATGCCCCAGGCGCTTTCGGGGTCTTTGTGGACGATTACGATATAAGGCTTCATGGTTTCCGCAGCTTCTTGGCAACTGAAGACCGATAGCATCAAAATTTGGCTTCGTCACGCTGGCGATTGGCTGGATCAACAAAACGACATCAATGCTGGTGACCTCAAGAACATGCTGTTGTCAATTCTCCCAACTCGCTCAAGCCCCTATACTCCCACCCTTATGCAAGTGCCCCGCCTCTCCCGCAAGCCGCCCGTCCTACCGCCGCGCCAGCGCCCATACCAGCGCCATTGCCAGCAGGCCGGACACTATTTGCCAGAAGCGCAGGGGGTTGCGCGCATACAAGGGCGTTCCGCGCCGCGACACCGGCCCCGCCACCCGCGCGCCGTTTTCCAGGTGCTGGGCCAGCTCGATCACATCGCCAAACCGGTCGGCCGACTTCACCGCGACGGCTCGCGCCAGCACGGCGTCGAGCCAGGCGGGCAGGTCGGGGCGGTATCTGGACAGGGGGGCGGGCCTGGTGAAGCGCGGGCGGGTAAAGGGTTCCACCTCGCCGTACGGATAGGCCCCGCTCAGCATCCGGTAGATCGTGACCCCCAGGGCATACTGGTCCGAGGCTTCATCCCCCGCCGCGCCGCCAAACAATTCCGGAGCCATGAAGCTGGGAGTGCCGGGGATGTCCTCTGCCGGAAAATCCTCCAGCTGCGGCACGCGGGCGACGCCCAGATCGACCAGCCGCAGGCCACCGGATGTTTCGAGGATGACATTGTCCGGCTTGATATCGCGGTGAATAATGCCGGCCCGGTGCAGGGTGACGATGGCGCGGGCCAGGCGGGTGGCGAGGCTCACCCCTTCTTCCAGCCCGATTTTGGAACGTTTCAGCCGCTTTTCCAGCGTCTCGCCATCATAAAACGGCATGACGGAATAGAGCCGGGTCTGGCGCTCTGGCGCCACCTCGACAATCCCGCCAATCCACGGCGAGCGGACGCGCGCCGCCACCCACGCCTCGCGCACGAAAGCCAGGCGGTAGGTCGCCTCCACCGCCACTTTCGGCTTGGGGAATTTCAGCACCAGTTCCTGCCCGCTCAGCGTGTCCATGGCGCGGAACAGACGGCTGTAATGGCCGTCTGACAAGACGCCCGCCAGCGCAAAACCATCCACGCTCTCGCCTGCCACCGGCGGGTCGAGGATGGGCAAGGCGGCAACGAGGCCGGAGATTTCGGTCTCGTCGGCGGGGGGCAAGTCAATCACGTCCATCACCATGGCGGTGATATTGTCGGTGGAACCGGCAGCAAAGGCGGCATCGGCTATGGCGCGGGCGGTCTCTTCGGGCGCGGCGCGGTCCTCCAGCAATTGCCGGATTTGCCGGTCGCGCAGGGTGCCGTGCACACCGTCGCTGCACAGCAGGAAACGGTCATGCAGGCGCAGGGGAAATTCCGCATGGTCAAACCGCACCACATCCTCCAGCCCCAGCGCACGGGTTAAAACATGCGAGAGATCGCCCCGGCCCATGACATGATCGGTCGTCAGGCATTCAAGGCCGCTGTCAGAGAGGCGATACAGGCGGCTGTCGCCGACATGAACGACATGGCCGCGACGGCGCAGCAAAACCAGTGCGGTGAAGGTGGTGGCCATGCCCTCCAGCTCGGGCGACGTGCGGCCAAGGGCGTGCAGCCAGGCATTGACCGGCTCCAGCGCGCGGGCGGCAGTGCGCCGCACGCCCAGCGTTTCGGGCAAGGTGCTCCACGCTTCCAGAAAGCTGCGGATGGCGAGTTCGGACGCTTGCCGCCCGCCCTGGTGGCCGCCAACCCCGTCGGCCACCGCCGCGACAATGCCGCGTGCAGCAATTTGCGCACGCCCGCCCACGAGGGCTGCAACAAAGTCCTGATTGTCCGGGCGCTTGCCCGTCTCGCTGGCAAAGCCGAGGCTGACCTGAAGCCCATTGCGTTCCTGCAAGGCCACTCTGGGCTGCCCTTGTTAAAGCTGTCTCAGACCTTTGCGCCCGAGACCGCGCCCCATGTCGTGCGCCAGCACTTGCACCTTCCAAAAAAGTTTGCCTGTCAAACCAACGTGAAAAAAGCGCGGAATGATCCTTTGAGGACTTTGCTGCCGCTGAGCAGGGCGATGATGCGGCAAGGGTGTTGTCGGCTGGCGTCATTAGCCGCCTCGATCGCCTCGTTGGCCGCCTGGGTCTCGTCCGAGGGCGGCCACTAGCCCGCAGCTGCGAAGGGGCTGCGGAATCGAGCTAGTTCGTGAGGTCGATGCCCCGCGCACGCAGGTACGGAACGGGATCAAC
>JAYVYA010000428.1:0-2921 GCA_043784745.1 Hyphomicrobiales bacterium | reverse complement strand
TGAACATGCCCGTCTGGCCATAAAGCTTGCCAATATCAAGCACCTGCGGGCCAATCGTGCCCTTTCTGACCGGAAATTCAACGCTCTGGTCGTTGATTTTGAAGGAGCCGGTTTCAGCCGTCATCGTCGTCCTCCTGGTGCAGGCGGAATGCGGGCGGGATCGCCAGCCGGGCCGGAACTGCCAAATTGTGCAATGCAATATAACTAGACCAACATTGCCACAGGTTCAAGACGGCAGTGTTGCGACTTTCCGGCGGCCAACCCCGTGCCGGATCAGGCAGGCGGGGTTGCCGTCTGGTCAGCCAGCCGCGCCAGGCTTTCCGCCCGCCCCAGAACGACCAGCACATCAAAAATGCCGGGCGATGTGGTGCGCCCGGTCAGGGCCACCCGCAAAGGCTGGGCGGCCTGGCCAAGCTTGATGCATGCCTCCAGCGCATAGTCGCGTACAACGCCCTCCAGCGATGGCGCTTCCCATCCGGTCAGGGCAGCAAAGCGGGGCAGCAGCGCCGCCAAATGTGCCCGGCCGCCAGTGTCGAGAATGTCGCGCGCCTTGTCCTCCACCGGCAACGGTCGCTTGACGATGAGAAAGCCTGCGCCATCCACGAGTTCCACCAGCGTTTTGGCGCGTTCTTTCAGCCCGGGCAGGGCCGCGCGCAACTGCCCCTTGAGCTTGTCGCCGGTGCCCGCAAAAGCTTCGCCATTGGGCAAATAGGGCAGGGCCGCAACGGTCGCGTCAAACAATTCCGCATCCGGCGTTGCGCGCATATAATGCCCGTTGACATTGGCCAGCTTGATAAAATCAAACCGCGAGGGCGAGCGCCCGACATTTTTGATGTCAAAGGCCTCGATCATCTCGCTGGTCGAGAAAAACTCGCGGTCGCCCTGGCTCCAGCCCAGCCGCACCAGATAATTGCGCATGGCGGCGGGCAGATAACCCATGGCGCGATAGGCATCGACCCCCAGGGCACCGTGGCGCTTGGACAGTTTGGCCCCGTCCGGCCCGTGAATCAGCGGGATGTGCGCCATAACAGGCACTTCCCAGCCAAAAGCATTGTAAATCTGCGTCTGGCGCGCCGCATTGGTCAGATGGTCATCGCCGCGGATGATGTGGGTGATGCCCATGTCATGGTCATCAATCACCACGGCCAGCATATAGGTAGGCACCCCGTCCGAGCGCAGCAGGATCAGGTCATCGAGGTCCTTGTTGGCAAAGGTCACCTCGCCCTGCACGGCGTCCTGAATCAGAGTGGAGCCTTCCTGCGGCGCGCGCAGGCGCAGCACGGGCTTGACGCCGGGCGGCGCGTCCCCGGGGTCGCGGTCGCGCCAGCGGCCATCGTAGCGCGGGGTGCGCCCTTCGCTCCGCGCCCGCTCGCGCATTTCGTCCAGCTCTTCCTTGCTGGCATAGCAATGATAGGCGAGGCCTTTGGCCAGCAGCGTCTGGGTGACTTCGCGATGGTGCGGGGCGCGGGCGAACTGGTAAACCACATCGCCGTCCCAATCGAGACCGAGCCATTTCAGGCCGTCGAGAATGGCGGCAATTGCCGGTTCGGTTGAGCGCTCGCGGTCGGTATCCTCGATCCGCAGGAGCATTTTGCCGCCAAAATGCCGGGCGAACAGCCAGTTAAACAGGGCCGTGCGGCCCCCGCCTATGTGCAGGAAGCCGGTGGGCGAGGGCGCAAAGCGGGTAACGACAGGCAATTCCATCCAAAAATCCATAAAAGCCGGGGCCAATGGCTGTTTCTGCCCGTCCGCCCCTTTCAACCCCTGGCGGGTCGTGTAGCATGGACTGCCGCCAAGTAAAGGCGGCTTGTTGCGTGGGCGGGGTGAGTGATGCGGCTTTTGGCCGGGCAGGGCACAGGGACAATGACGGGCGGGTGGTTCCCCGCCGGTTTGCGGCCCCTCGTCCTGGCGCTGTGGACCAGCCCGTACACCGCTCTTGCCAGCGCTTTTGAGGTGGAAGTCAGCGAGCGGCGGATATTCTTGTGGCTGCCCGTGGCCGCTGGCGGCGGCGTGGCGCTGTATTTTGGTGCGGCTCAGGAGCCGTCTGCCCTGTTTGCCGGGGTGCTGGCCGTGGCCTTTGCCGCTTTGGCTTATGCCGCGCGCACCAAACCTTTCGTGTTCTACGCCTGTACCGGCATTGCCGCGCTGTGCTTTGGCCTGCTGTCGGCGCAATGGCGGATGCTGCGGGTGGCAGCCCCAGTGCTTGACCGGGTGCGGATTGCCGAACTGACCGGCTTTGTCGAGGAAGTGGATTTTCGCCGCCAGGGCGCACGCCTGTTGCTGCGCATTGCCAGCGCCGAAGGGTTGACTGCGGCGCAGACCCCCTACCGGGTGCGGCTGACGACCCGGCAGACACCGGGGATCGCGGCGGGCGATTTTATTGCGCTAAAAGCGCGGCTGCTCCCGCCGGCCCGCGCCGTGCTGCCCGGCGGCTATGATTTTGCCCGCGATGCCTATTTTGCCCGCATCGGCGCAGTCGGATCGGTGCTGGGCAGAATCGAGGCGTTTGACCCCCCCGATCCGCCCGGTCTGGCGCTGGCCCTGATGGCGCGGGTGGACCGGGCGCGCAATGCGCTGGCCGACAGGATAAGCCATGTCATGGGCGGCGAATCGGGCGCGATTGCCGTGGCTATGGTCACCGGCAAGCGCGATTTGCTCGACAATTCTACCCGTGAACTGATCCGCGAGGCCGGCATTTTCCACATTATCACCATTTCCGGCATCCAGATGACGCTGGTGGCCGGAATTTTCTTCTGGGGCCTGCGGCGGATGCTGGCGATGAGCGCCACGCTGGCTCTCAACTATCCGATCAAGAAATGGGCGGCGGCGGCGGCCATCGTTGGTGCCATTTTCTATGATATTTGCACCGGGTCGCGCGTCGGCACCGAGCGGGCTTTGTTCATGACGCTGATTGTCTTTGC
>JAYVYA010000427.1:0-1514 GCA_043784745.1 Hyphomicrobiales bacterium | reverse complement strand
CCCCTCAATGCCATCCTCGGCTTTGCCGAGGTGATGTCGGAAGAGCGCTTCGGCCCCATCGGCAACGAGCGCTACAAGGAATATGTCAAGGATATTCACACCTCAGGCAGCCATGTCATGAGTCTCGTCAATGATTTGCTGGATTTGTCGAAGATTGAGGCTGGCAAGATGGAGCTCGAATTCTCCAGCGTCGATGCCAACAAGGTTGTCGCCGAATGCGTCTCGATGATGCAGCCGCAGGCCGCCAGCGAGCGCGTGGTGGTGCGCCAGTCCCTTGCCCCGCGACTGCCCAACATTGTGGCCGACGAGCGGGCACTGCGCCAGATCGTGCTCAACCTCCTGTCCAATGCGGTTAAATTCAACGAGGCGGGCGGGCAGGTGATTGTCTCGACCGCCCTTACGGACGCGGGCCATGCCGTCATCCGCATCCGCGATACCGGGATTGGCATGAACGACTCGGATGTGGCAGCGGCGATGGAGCCGTTCAGGCAACTGGCGACCTCCCGCAAGAAGAGCGGCACGGGGCTGGGCCTGCCACTGACCAAGGCGCTGGTGGAAGCCAACCGCGCCAGCTTCAGCATCAAGAGCAAGAAGAACGAGGGCACGCTGGTTGAGGTGGCGTTTCCGCCGACGCGGGTGCTGGCGGAATGAAGCGGGGCGCAATTTTGCAAGAGCCTGTGTGTTTGGTCACAATCCCGCCTGTATCGGGCTGTTATGCCAATTATTCCCGCAATTCCTCCAAGGAGAAACCCGTGACGATACGCCCCCGCCAAGCCCTGTTTGCCCTGCTTGCCAGCACCATGGCGGCTGGAACCCCGGCACTGGCCCTCGCCCCCTCCGCGACGCCGGAAGGCGCTCGGCAGCTGGTGGCGGCGTTCCAGACTTATTTTGGCAAATATGCCAGCACGGAAATGGGGATTGTCACAGTCACGCCGGAAGGCAGCGCCTACCGGGTCAGCATTGATCCGGCCAGGCTTGGCAAACCGCTGGCGGGTGCGGGAATCTCCCTGGAGGCCAAGCCGCTTGAACTCATGCTCAGCGAAGTGGGGGACGGCACCTGGAATGTTGTCTCCAATGGGATTCCAAGCTTCACCCTTAAAGGGCCAGATGGCTTTGAGCAGCAGACAAATTACCTGAACTTCAAACAGGAAGGCGTTTTTGATCCGGCGCTCGGAATGTTTCGCAGCCTGAAATCTTCCGGGGACGGCGTGGCCGTGACTTCTCATCACAAAATAATGGACCAAATCCAGACCGGTGGCCCCAGCGCGTCCAGCTTGAAGACAATTCCTGTGGGCCCAAAAGTCGGGGACGTGACGGCGGAAGGCACGATCAGCAAGTATGATGTGCAGATCAATCTGCCGACAGGCCCCGGGGCCAAACCCGGTCCGGCAAAGCAATTTTCCATTAACCTGAATTCGGGCACATTTAATCTGGGTGTGAAAGAATTCCATTCGCGTGATGCGCTGGATTTGCTGGCCTTTTTCGTCGCAAATCCCGACAAGGAGGCGATAGCG
>JAYVYA010000426.1:0-14137 GCA_043784745.1 Hyphomicrobiales bacterium | reverse complement strand
ATTTCGCCCAGCCGCATGTCGGTATCCAGCAGAAATTCCCATTGCGCTTTCACATCCATGAAGCGCACCACCACGGGGTCGCCGGTGCCGTCGCCAAAGGTCATCGTCTCGCCGGTGGCCGTGTGCACCGTCAGCGCGCCTTTCGTGCACACATTGCTGAAGAGCATGTTCAAAAAGCGGTTGGGGGAAAGCAGGCTGGTCATCAAGGCTCCGGCAGTTCTGGGGATTGGCCGTTCTTTAGGCAATTATTGCCGGGGGCGCTAGGGGGCGTTTGCCGGGCGGAGGCTTCGGCGGCCAAGGTGCCAATGGCCGCAATCATCGGCACCGGCACACCTGCCAGCCCGGCGAGTTCGGCCAGCGCATCGACAATGCCGCCCAGTTCCAGCCCCCGCCCCGCTTCAAAATCCTGAAGCATGGAGGTCTTGAAACCGTGCATGGAGGCAGGCAATTGCAGCCGCTCTTCCGGGCTGGTGGCGCAAGCCAGGCCCAGCGCCTGGCCGGCGCGGATGGCCTCGGCCACCATTTCCCGCAAAATGGCGTAGAGGGGCGGATGGGTCAGCAACCTCCCCATATTCGCCTGCGCCGCGACGGAAAGGGGATTGAAGGCCGCATTGCCGAGCAGCTTGAGCCACAGCGCATTGCGGATGTCGCCCGTCGTCTCTGCCCCAGCCCGGCACCTGCCAGCAGGCGGGAGACCGCTTCGGCTGCCTCGCCCCGGCCAGCCAGCGGCGCACCCAGCACAATCCTGTTGCGGCCGTTCCACAGGATGCGGGCCGGGCCCTCGCGCGAGGCAGCGACATAGAGTACCGCGCCGACAATCTGCGCCGGATTGAACGAGCGGGCCAGCAACCCGTCCGGATCAACCGCGCCGACGCTGCGCCCCTCGTGCTCGCCTCCAAACCCCTGAAAGAACCACCAGGGCACGCCGTTGAGCAGCGGCACCAGAAGGGTGTGCGGCCCCATGAGCGGCAAAACCTGCGCGAGGCCCTCCGGCCAGTCCTGGGCCTTGAACCCGGCCAGCACCAGGTCTTGCGGGCCAAGGTCTTGCGGCTGGCTGGTCACTTTCACCGCCAGACGCCCGGCCCCCGTGTCGCCGACCAGCGTCAGTCCGTCGCGCCGCAGCACGCCGGCGCTGGCGGGGCGCGCCACCAGCACCGGATCATGCCCGGCCTTGACCAGATGCCAGGCGATCAGCCCGCCGACGGCCCCGGCCCCGGCTATGGCGATTTTGCGCATGTTCTTGCCCCTCAGGCGAACCGCAGCCGCTGGCCCACACCCATGGCCTCGCCCTTTTTCAGCATCGCATGGCCGAGCGCGATATCGGACAGGGACAGCCCGCGATGCCAGAACAGGATGGTCTCGTCCTCATTCTCGCGGCCCGGCTTCAGCCCGGCAACTACCTCGCCGATTTCGGCATGGTAGCGCCCGGGGTGCAGCTTGCCCGCATCAAACAAAGGCTTGAGCGCGCCAAAGCGCCCGGCGCGGGCCTGGCCAAAATCATCCATCAGGAATTTGGAGGCGATATCGGCCAATGAAACCTCCACCGCGCTCATCGTGCCATAGGGCATCACCAGCGCGCCGGGCTTGATCCATTCGGTTTTCAGCAGGGGCTGCGGTTCGGTCAGGCGGGAAGCCTCGACGACAATATCCGCCCCGCGCACACATTCCTCCCAGCTGGAAGTGACATTGATCTTGCGGCCAAGGTCGCGTTCCAGCTGCGCGGCAAAGGCGTCGCGGCTTTCCCTGCGGCGGGAATGCACCCGGATTTCGTCAAAATCGAAATATTTGCACAAAAGCCGCACGTTCCAGTAGGCCGTGCCGCGTGCGCCGATATGGCCGAGCACTTTCGAATTTTTCCGGGCCAGGTGTTTGGCGCCGATGGCCGTCACCGCGCCAGTGCGCATGTCGGTGATCCCCGAGGCGTCAATGAAGGCGCGGGGCACGCCGGTAAACCGGTCAAACAGGGTCAGCACGGCCAGTTCCGAGGGCAGGCCATGCAGGTAATTGTCGTAGAAATCGCTGACCACCTTGACCCCTGCGGCATTGACCTCGCCGCCGAGCGAACCGCGCAGCACGTTGAAATGGCCGCGCGCCACCCCCGGCTCCAGATGCATGCGCGGCTCAATCACCGCCTCGCCCCGGCCCTGGCTGGTCAGTTGCCCCTCAATCGCCGCGAGGATTTCATCATCCGTCAGGTGGAGCGCCTCAACATCAAACCGGTTGAGGTAGGTGATATACAGCGGCGGACGCGGGATGGGCTGGGACATGGCGGCTTTCGGCAAGGAAACATTCCTGCACACCAGCCTGCAAGTTTCCACCATGCTTGGCAATGCATTTGCCCCCCGCACCCCGGACCGCGACCGTCCCGGTCGCCTTACCGCGCCAGCGCCACCGGAAAATTCGGGACGCCCTTGGGGTTGAGCATCACCGGGCTTTGCGCGCCGTTGGTCAGCTCCTTCACCCGCGCTGCGACATAGGCGTCGAGTTCCGACAGGGAAATGGCGGGTTTGCCGAGCAGGTTGGCTTTAGCCCCGATCCCGTCCAGCCCCAGCCCTTCCACCACCGCCTTGGTGAAGGCCCCGTTGCCCCAGGCCGGATTTTCGAGGCTCAACTGCTTGCCGGTGGAGGCGGTGAACAGCACCACGCCATTGTCGGCATTGGCCAGATCCTTGACCACATCGTTGATGTTTGTCGCGCCGAGGCCGCGCACCAAACTGGTCCCGCCAATGGCGGCGGAATGGCAGGCGTCGAGGAAGACGACGACTTTGCCGGCAATCAAATCCACCGCCCGGTTGACATCCTCGCGCGCCAGGGCCGTGGCAAACAATTCCTGCGCATCGGCCTCGGCGGGCAGGAGGTAGAAGCCGCCGGAACTCTGCTCCACTTCGCCATGCCCGGCGAAATACAGGATGGCGACATCGCGCGCCGTGGTCGAGCGTTTCAGCCATTCCAGCCCTTTCTTGATCGCTGGCAGGGTGGCACCCCGGTCCGTCAGCAATTGGACCGTCACCTCGCCATACAGCCCGCCTTTCTGGTGTTGCAGGGCGGCGGCAAAGTCTTTGGCGTCCTTGGCTGGCAGGCCGAGCTTGTAGGCGGGGTTGATGTAATCGGCCACGCCCACCACGAGGGCATAGAGCTTGGGTTTCAGCGCATCGGTCGCAGCGGGTGTTTGCCCGGCCTGCGCCACCGCACGGGTCAGGTTGACAATCGCCGCCTCGCTGAATCGCGTGCCACTGCGCGCGGCCAGGCTGATGGCGGCGGAAGCCTGGGGCGCGTCAATGGTGATCGATCCCCGGCAGCCTTGCAGCGCGCCCTCCTGCCGCCCGCGCCCCTGCGTGTCATCGAGGCATTTCTTCACCGGGTCAGCCGTGCCCAGCCCGCGGGTTTGCGGCAGCGGGCGGCCATCAACACGCGCCTCCACCGCTTCCACCGGCAGGCCGGAGGGCGAGCGGATGATATAGGTGATGGTGACGCTGGCACCGTCCATCGCTGCGCCTTCCAGCGGCGAGAGGATCGAGATTACCGGCGGCAAGTTCTGCAGCAGCGGGGTCGCATCGACCTTGACCGGGCGCACCGCATTGGCCTGCTTGATCGCCTCGGCCTCGTCCAGCGTATCGAGGATGCGGTCGACAATGTCGGGCCGGGCAAACTGGGTGCGGAAGCGGTCGACCGGGAAGAAATCCGCCGACTGGTTCCAGCCCCGGTTGATCTGCCAGCCAATCAGGTCCTCGCCGCCGGGCGAGGCGGAATAATAGCCGGTGGGCGTCCAGGCCACCCAGGCGCGGGTTTGGCTGTTGACAAACATCGCCAGCAATTCCTGCCCGTCCGACCAGCGGTGCCAGCGAAGCGTGCCATCGCCATAGGCCGCGACAACGACGCGGCCATTGGCGGACAGGTTGACGCCATAGGCTTCAAACGGTCCGGCTTTTTTCCACAGCAGGCTGCCCTTGCTGTCAAAAGCGCGCAAATAATAGGACGCGCCAAGCACAAAGCCCGAATTGTCACTGCGGATGGCAATGGCGCGGGCATATTCCTGCGGGTCCAGCGCCAACGCGGTGGAACCGAGCGCCGGACTGGCCCCGTCCTCCCAGCCGGTGACTGGCAGGCCCGTGACGCGTGAAGGAGCCAGCGCCGGATCAGCGGTTTTGGCCTCTTCGAGGCTGGCCCGCGCCAGATCAAACTTTACCGGCGTGCTGGCGCCAACATCCAGCCCGAAACGCACGATTTTGGCATTGGCGGAAATGGTGAAGGCATCGCCGGCCTTGCGCCGCATGTCGGGCGCAATGGTGGTCTTCAGCGTGGTCACAGTGCCGCCGCCCTGCAACAGCCCGAAGGAGGGGATGCCATCGGCCCAAATCAGGCCATTGCTGCCGCAGTTTTTCATGTCAAAGATCGCGCTGGCCCCGATCACCGCCGGGGCACCGGCCTTCTTGCCATCTCGGTCAAACGGCAGCGCCGGGAATTTGCCGGCCGGATTGTAGTAGCGCCCCGCTGCCCACAGGCGCTGGCCATCGGCGGTCCAGGCCGTGTCCATCGAATCGCCGTTGGCAATACCGGCCATGTTGGCGGTGCCGAGCCGGTGCAGGTCATTGCCATCCAGCAAATCAACCGCGACACTGTCATTATAGCCCACCGCAATCCGGGTCTGGGCCGGGTCAAATGCCACGGCAAACGGGCGCTTGCCGCCGGGAGTCATAGCCTCGGCCAGCTTGGTGAAAGACGGGCCGGGGCTGAATATCCTGACCTTGGCGTCCCACGCCGCCGTTACCAGCCGCCCGTCAGCGCCAAAGGCCACCATCGGGGTGCGGGCTTCGTAGGTGGTCGGGCTGGCGACCTTGCGCCACGCGCGCGGATCGGCGGCAGACGTGTCAAACAGGACGACGCCGCTGCCCACCGAGCTGACCGCCATCCACTTGCCATCCGGTGAAAAGGCGAGGCTGACGATGGTGCCGTGCAAGGGCCCCAGGGTGGCGGCAATCGAGCCGGTGGCGGCATCAAACACATAAACCGCATCATCGCCCTTGGCTTCATGAAGCGCGTCCCAGCCAGCGCCCGCAACAAACCGCCCGTTGGGAGAAAAGCCGGAGGCGAAGAATTTGCCCAGATTGCCATCCCCCACCGGCGGCCGCATGGTGCGCAGCAAGCGTCCGTCCGGCAGCGACCAGAGCCGGAAAGTCTTGTCATAGGAGGCAGTGACGGCGGTCTTGCACTCCCTGTCCGCCGCAATGCTGCTGATGGCGGCGATATGCATGCCGGTCTCGATCACCAGCCTTGGCCGCTGGTCCGGACATGCCTGCTGGGCGGCCTTCGTGGCGGCGCTGGCCTGACCATCCAGCGGGCCGGAATAACAGCCCGCGTCACTGAGGCGGCGTTGCAAGGCGGTGATTTCGGCCGGGGCCAGCAAAGACAAATCCTGCCGCGCCGCCTGCGCCCACGCAGCCGTCGCCAAAAGCCCGAACAGCAAGGCAAGCCTGATCCGCATCGCAATTCCTCCTCAGGACTGGGATCACATTGGGATATTGCCGGGGGGAGTGCAAGGGGCAGGGTGGCAAGGCGATTGGGGGGTGCGAGCGATCCTGGAACAATCAGGGGCCATCACCCCGCCCGCCCCGCCACCACCATGTAATTCACATCCATATCCCGCCCCGCCGCCCATTCATCGCGCAATGGATTGTAGACCACCCCGGTCTGGTCCATCATCTCCAGCCCTGCCGCCATGACCGGGCGGGCGAGTTCTTCGGGGGTGACAAACTGCTGCCAGTTGTGGGTGCCAACGGGCAGCCAGCGCAGCACATATTCGGCCCCCACAATCGCCAGCGCAAAACTTTTCAGCGTGCGGTTGAGCGTGGCGGCGAAGAACAGGCCGCCGGGCTTGACCATGGAACAGGCGGTGGCCACGAAAGCGGCGACATCGGTGACATGCTCCACCACCTCCATCGCCAGCACCGCGTCAAACTGCGCCCCGGACGCCGCCAGCGCTTCTGCGGTCTCGGCTCGATAGTCAATTTCCAGCCCGGATTGCCCGGCATGGGTCCGGGCAATGCCGATATTGCCGGGGCCGGGATCGATGCCCGTCACCGCAGCCCCCAGCCGCGTCAAGGGCTCGCACAAAATGCCGCCGCCGCAGCCAATGTCGAGAATGCCCATCCCAGCCAGGGGTTGCGGCTTCAGGGGATCAATGTCGCCAAACCGGCGGGCGGCATGGTCGCGGATGAATTTGACCCGCACCGGGTTCAGCTTGTGCAATTGCGCCATCGGCCCGCGCGCGCTCCACCATTGTGCGCCGAGTTTTTCGAAGCGGGCGACATCGGCGGGGTCGATGGTGGTGCTGGCGGGCATCGGGGCGTCCGGATTGCGGGTGACAGGTGTTGACAGGCCAAACCGGCCCCTTCATGTATAGCCGCCCTTTTGACCCCATGCGAGCGCCGTAATGCCGCGCCCGGAAAATGATTGAAATGTCCCGTCTTGTGATGAAATTTGGCGGAACTTCCGTCGCCAATCTGGACCGTATCCGCAATGTCGCCCGCCACGTCCAGCGCGAGGTCAATGCCGGGCACCAGGTCGCGGTTGTCGTCTCCGCCATGTCGGGCAAGACTAACGAGCTGGTCGGCTGGGCATCCGACACGCCGCAGCAATTTCCCGGCCTGCATGATGCACGCGAATATGACGCGATCGTCGCTTCCGGCGAGCAAGTCACCGCCGGGTTGCTGGCGATTGCCTTGCAGGATATTGGCATCCAGGCGCGCTCGTGGCTCGGCTGGCAAATCCCGATCCTCACCTCCAACGCCCATGGTTCGGCCCGGATCGAGGGCATAGATGGCGCAGAAATCATCAAGCGCTTTACCGAGCGCGACAATGAAGTGGCGGTCATTGCCGGCTTCCAGGGCCTGCACAAAGCCACCGGGCGGATCACCACATTGGGGCGTGGCGGCTCGGACACCTCGGCGGTGGCCATCGCCGCTGCCATCCATGCCGACCGCTGCGATATATATACCGATGTCAATGGCGTCTATACCACCGACCCGCGCGTGGTGCCAAAGGCGCGGCGGCTGGACCGGGTGGCTTTTGAGGAAATGCTGGAAATGGCCTCGCTGGGGGCCAAAGTGTTGCAGGTGCGCTCGGTTGAGGTGGCGATGGTGCACAAGGTAAAACTGTTCGTGCGCTCCAGCTTTGATGATCCGGCAAACCCGCAGCCCGGCACGCTAATTTGCGATGAGGAGGATATTTTGGAACAACAGGTTGTCACCGGCATCGCGTTTGCCAGGGATGAAGCGCAGATCACCTTGCGCAGGGTTGCCGACAAGCCCGGCGTCGCTGCCGCGATATTCATGCCGCTGGCCGAGGCCAACATCAATGTCGACATGATCATCCAGGTGGTGTCGGACGATACCACGACGACGGATTTGACGTTTACCGTGCCCGTCGCCGATTATGCCCGGGCCCGCGACATTCTGGAGAAGGCGCGCGACAGCATCCGCTACGGCGACCTGCAAGGCGCGACCGATCTGGTGAAAGTTTCCGCCATCGGCATCGGCATGCGCTCCCACGCCGGCGTCGCGGCGCGGGCGTTCAAGGCCCTGTCGGAGAAGGGCATAAATATTCGCGCCATCACCACCTCCGAGATCAAGTTTTCGGTATTGATCGATGCGGCCTATACCGAGCTGGCGGTGCGGACGCTGCACGCGCTGTATGGGCTGGACAAGGCGTAGCGGGGACGGGCGGCACCTGCCGGAGGGCTGGAGCGTCTGCCAGGACCGCAATGCCAGAAGCGCTAACGAAGCCGACGATCCACATCCGCTTTCCAGGACTGGACAATTCGCATTTTGGCTGCGTCCGGATGAGCGGGATTGAGGAGGACATTGAATGTTTCCGGCACCAGAGCCGAGGGAACCCGCAAGGCCAGACTTTTCTGCCGTGCCAGCCAACCATCGCCAATTGCCCGGCTTATCGAGCGGTCCTGGGGCCAGTTGGCAGGCAAGGTCTCCAGCCCGGCATCCTCGACCAGAACGTCATCTGCCAGTTCGATTTTGAGAAACTGGAAATCGTCCGGCAAATCCTCGCGGGCAATGTTGACCAGCATTTCATTCAGGGCACCGGACGGATGTTCGGCGGTATAGATCACCGGGCGGCCCTTGCTGTGCCAGCGCCCGGCGACATGCAATCCGCCGGTGCCAGTCAGGTCTGCAAAATTCGAGATGCGCCAGAGGATGCGCATGGCAGCTAGACGAACACGCCGTGGTCAATCTGGCCAAGGCGTTCGAGCACAACCTGAACACCGGCGTGGGAGGTCAGAAGATTGATTGGGCGCTGGTCGTTGAGCGTCTGGTTGGGGCGGCGCAGCCAGCGGAACGCCTTTTCAGGATTACCGAAGACCCGCTCCGCTTCCACGCAGACATGGCCGACGCGGATAGCCCGGTCTGCTTCGTCGGTATTCAACGGCTCACGGTTTGCCACCCGGCGCGCGAGGGTGCGTTTTGGCACAATCAGCTCGCCGATTTCATCCGCCGTAAAGTGGGGGGACCAATGTCTGGAAAGATCAGACGGTTCAATCGAAACGGGCAGGCCGACAATCGTGAAAGCCACGGTCTTCCTGACAATTTCACTCAAAACAAATTCAGGGACCGGTGTCTGGCCATTCGGCGCTTTGGCGGGCGCTGCCAAATATTTGTCCGGTTTCACAAGCTTGCCAATCGGGGAAAATTTAGATGCCTGTGTCATATTGCATGCCAGTTTGAATGACTGGACTGCATAATGGCAGGCCTGCCCGGTTTTGTCCATATCAAACCGCTTGCCTGGCGTAGCCGCACAAACCCGTTATCTCACCCATGCTGGCAGCCTGGCATGTCTCACACGTCAAAAAACACGGTCTCGTGCGCGCCTTGCAGGTGCACATCAAAAATGTAGACCGTCCCGCCGTCCCGCACCGACCTCTGCGCCACCAGCGTCTTGCGCCGCTCAACCGCCTCCACCAGGTTGAGCACCGGGTCCGCCGCATTGGCCGCCGATTCGTCGGAGAAATAGGCGCGGGTGTGCAGGCCGGTGTTGATGCCGCGCGCGACAATCCACAGGTTGATGTGCGGGGCCATCGGACTGGCATTGCGGCCCGTGACCATTCCAGGCTTGACCGTGTCAAAGAAAAACACGCCGGTTTCGAAGTCAGATCCCGCCCGGCCAAAGCCGCGAAACTCCGGATCAGCCGCCTTGCCCTGCCGGTCAGCGGAATGGGCATAATGCCCTGATGCATTGGCCTGCCAGATTTCGACCAGGGCATCCTTCACCACCGCGCCGGAGCCGTCAAACACCCGGCCCTCCAGGCGGATGCGCTCGCCAACGGTGCCTTCCGACACCAGCACATTCGAGAAATTATTCGCAAAAATGTCAAACCCGGCCTGTTGGGG
The DNA here is from genome assembly GCA_043784745.1 of Hyphomicrobiales bacterium. GTDB lineage: Bacteria > Pseudomonadota > Alphaproteobacteria > Rhizobiales > Beijerinckiaceae > JAYVYA01. The sequence goes on along the minus strand of JAYVYA010000426.1, from coordinate 4,739 downwards.
AATGAGGCCGATATGGACATAGGGCCCGGCGGTCTGCGAGGCGGTTTGCTTCAGATAGTTGATTTCCTGCGGCATGGTTCAGTTTCCCTGCAGCTTGTTTTCAAACAAGGTGGAGCGCTTGCCGCGCAGAATAATGTCAAACCGGTAGGCCAGACTGTCCAGCGGCATCGAGGCATGGAGGTCGAGCGGGGCAATCAGCTGCTCAATGGCGGCGGAGTCTGGAATGGTGGCCACAATCGGGCAATGCCTGATGAGCGGGTCGCCTTCAAAATACATCTGGGTGATCAGGCGCTGGGCAAAGCCGCTGCCAAACACCGACAGATGGATGTGGGCCGGGCGCCAGGAATTCGAATAATTGCGCCAGGGATAGGGGCCGGGCTTGATGGTGCGGAAGAAATAATAGCCGTGTTCGTCGCTCATCGTGCGCCCGCAGCCGCCAAAATTCGGGTCAACCGGGGCGAGGTAGTGATCGTTCTTGTGGCGGTAGCGCCCGCCGGCATTGGCTTGCCACACTTCCACCAGCACATTTGGCACGCCGCGCCCCTCCTCGCCGCGGACATGGCCGTGGACGATAATACGCTCGCCAACCGGATCGCCATTGTGGGCATAGTTCTTGATCATGTCATGGTCGAGCGCGCCAAACTCATTGTGGCTGAACAGCGGGCCGGTGACTTCCGACAGCGAATTTTGCAGTGACAGCAGCGGCAGGCGCGGCGAGCGCAGGGCCGAGGTCTTGTAGCCGGGGGTACAGGCGGGGGGATGCACCTTCTGGTCCCGCTGGAAAAACTCGCTTTCGCGATTCATGGCCGTCTCCTCGAAGCAATGGCGCGATGTGTGGCGGGTTGAGGCCCAACCGTCAATATAATGGCAGGGCCGGATGCATATTTTGGTGGTTTTGAGGGTGCGCTTCTGGTTTATGTCAAGAGTGGCAGTCGGGATTTCGACCGGGGATGTGACTTGAGCTTTTCGCCGCTTGATTCCACCCTGCTGGGTCCTCTCTTCACGACAGCTGAAATGGGGCAAGTTTTCTCGGACCGCGCCAAAATCGCCGCGATGCTGGCCTGCGAGGCCGCACTGGCAAAAGCGCAAGGCGGATTGGGCATTGTGCCAATCGAACTGGCAGCGGCGATTGAGGCCGTCAGTCCGGAGCGGTTTGATCTTGCCGCCATCGGTCGGTCCACTGCGCTGGCGGGCGTGCCGGTCATCCCGTTCCTCAAGGCGCTGCAATCGCATCTGCCCAAGGCGCTGGAAGCCTCCCTGCACAAGGGCGCGACGACGCAGGATATTATGGATACGGCGCTGGTGCTTCAGATGCGCGAAGCCTTTGCACTGGTGCGGGCGGATTTGGGCGCAACGGTCGCCGCCCTTGCTGCACTGGCGCAAAAATATCGCACTACCCCCTGCGTTGGCCGCACCTATGGCCAGCATGCCGCGCCGTTGAGCTTTGGCTGCAAGGCGGCGGTCTGGTGCGCCGGACTGGCGGAAACCGCCGCGCAGATCGATGCGCTGGAGCAGCGCGTGCTCACCGCCGCGCTGTTTGGCCCGGTCGGCACGCTCAGTGCCATGGGCGAGCGCGGGCCGGAGGTTTCCGAAGCTTTCGCACGCGAGTTGGGCCTGAACGCTGCGGCCATCTGCTGGCACACATCCCGCGCGCGGATGGTCGAAACCGGGGTCTGGCTCGCCATCGTGCTGGGTTCGCTGGGCAAGATGGCGGGGGACATTGTTTTCCTCGCCTCAACCGAGGTGGGAGAGGTATTTGAACCGCACATTGCCGGGCGTGGCGGCTCCTCCGCCATGCCGCACAAGCGCAATCCGCTGGCTTGCACGCTGATTATTGCCGCTGCCAGCGCCGCCAAAGGCCATGTCATGACGCTGCTCGATTCCATGGCGGCCGGGCAGGAGCGCCCCGCCGGGGCCTGGCACGCCGAATGGCACGCTTTGCCGCAATTGTTTGGCCTTGCGGCGGGTGCGCTGCGCGAGGCCAAGCTGCTCGCCCATGGCCTTGCAATCGACGAAGCGCGGATGCGCGCCAATATTGATGCAACGCGCGGCCTGTTGTTTGCCGATGCTGCCGCCGGACTGCTGGCGGGCAAAATGGGACGCGAGGCGGCGCACCATTGCGTGGAACTGGCGGCGGGCAAAGTGCGCGAGACCGGGCATTCTCTGGCGCAGGTGCTGGCGGCGGACCCGGAAATTGCCCGTTTGGGTGCCGGTGGATGCCTCGCCCAAGCCTTTGAACTCACCCCTTCCGTCCATGCCGCCGCGCTATGGACAGACCGGGCCTGCGCGCAGGCCAACCTTATCCTGCAACAACTCATTCCCAGGCAAGGCTAAAAAATGCCCCATATCACCGCCAACGGCCTCAGCCTGTTCTACGACCTGCGTGGGCCGGAGGCGGCACCGCTCGTGGTCTTCTCCAATTCCGTCGGCGCAACGCTGGAAATGTGGGACGGGCAGGCCGCCCATCTCACCGGGCGGTTCCGGGTGCTGCGCTATGACACGCGCGGCCATGGTCAATCGCAGACCGCCGCTGGGCCAACCAGCATTGCCGATCTGGCGGACGATCTTGCAGGCCTGCTGGATGCGCTGAACATCCAAAAGGCGCATGTCGTCGGCCTGTCGCTTGGCGGCATGACGGCGCAGATGTTTGCGGTGAAGCATGCAGCGCGGCTGCACAGCCTGACGCTGATGGCGACATCGGCCTATTTCCAGGCAGGCTTTGGTGCGCGGGCGGCATTGGCGCGCAACGATGGGCTGGGCGTCATTGCGGATGCGGCAATGGGGCGCTGGTTCACGCCCGCCTTCCATGCAGCGCATCCCGCAGCCGTGGCAAATGTGAAGGCCCGCTTCCTGACCAATGACCCGGAAGGCTATGCCCAGTGCTGCGATGCGATCGAGGCAATGGACTTGCGCGCGGATATTGCCGCAATCCGCGCACCCACGCTGATTCTGGCCGGCGCGGATGATCCGTTCACCATTGTGTCGATGCTGGAGGATATTCGCAGCAGGATTCCGGGGGCCGGGATGGCGATCCTGCCCCGTGCCTCGCATATGCTCAACATCGAGCAGGCAGGCATAACCAACTGGCACTTGCTGGCATTTCTGGAGGCAAACAGCCAGCGGGGCACAGGCCCCTCCGTTGGCAGCACGTTTGAGGCGGGGCTGGCCAACCGGACGGCGGTGCTGGGCGCAGCGCATGTGGAAAAGTCGCTGGCCAATGCCGGGCCATTTGCCGGCCCGTGGCAGGATTTTGTCACCCGCAACGCCTGGGGCGAAATCTGGGGCGATCCGGCGCTGCCGTGGAAGACCCGCTCGATGCTGACGCTGGCCATGATGGTGGCGCTGCACCGCGAGGAGGAGTTCAAGCTGCACCTGCGCCCGGCGCTGCAAAACGGGGTGATCCTCGAAGAATTGCGCGCCCTGCTGCTGCAAGGCGCTGTCTATGCCGGTGTGCCCGCTGCCAATGCCGCGTTTCGCTGGGTCAAGGACGTGCTCGGCGAGGAATTGGCGGCGGCCCGGCCTGCCCCGTGAAAATTCAATTGGGATCCAGGCGCTGCAAGGCCCATAATAGTGTTACTTTCCCTTTTTTCCAGGATTTCCCATGCGGCCCGTCGTCATCGCAGTCGCCATCACCGGTTCCGTTCCCCGCAAGAGTGACAATCCAGCTGTGCCGGTGCATCCGGCGGAGCAGATCGAATCGACCCATCAAGCCTTCGAGGCCGGGGCCAGCCTCGTCCACATTCACGTGCGCAATGGGGATGAAACGCCCTCGTCCGATCCCGGCAAGTTTGCGCAGGTGCAGGCGGGTGTCCGCAAACATTGCCCGGGGATGATTGTGCAATTCTCCACCGGCGGGCGCGGGCGCGACCAGAGCGCGCGCGGCAATGCGCTGCCGCATGCGCCCGACATGGCCTCGCTGTCGACCGGCTCGGTCAATTTCCCTACCATTGTCTATGAAAACTCCGCGGCGCTGGTGATCGAACTGGCGACGAAAATGAAGCAGTTCCGCATTGCGCCGGAAATCGAAATATTTGATCTCTCGCACCTGCACGGGGCCAAACGGCTGATCGAGGCGGGACTGGTGTCGCCCGCGCCGCATGTGCAGTTTGTCCTGGGCGTGCAGAATGCCATGCCTGCCGACGAGCATCTGCTGGATATCCTGCTGGCCGAATCGCGCCGCATCCTTCCCCTCGCCACCTGGACCGCCGCCGGCATTGGCCGCTATCAGGACCAGGTGATGCAATGGGCGCTGGAGCGCGGGGCCGATGCGGTCCGCACCGGGCTGGAAGACAATATCCGCATCGGCAAGGACCGGCTTGCGTCAAGCAATGCCGAACTGGTGCAGGTTGCCGCTGCCACGCTCGCCCGCCATGGGGCAAGGCCGGCGACCCCGGCGGAGGCGCGGGCCAAGCTGGGGCTGCGCCCGGCATAGCCAGGACCGCGCACTTCCCGGACCTCGCACTTCCAGTGCGCTCTTGCGCGCAGGCAAATTTTTCCAGACCCGGCACGACTGAAGCGGCGGCAGCGGCGCACTGGAGCGCGATGTGTGGAGATTGAGCGGCTTTTTCCTTCTCCCCCTGCGGGAGAAGGTGGCCCGCTTGGGCCGGATGAGGGGTAGCGCCAAGGGCATGATGCAGAGCGCGAATTGCGAAATATGATCTTGGATCAATCAATTAGCCTGCTTCGCATACCCCTCATCCGGCGCTTCGCGCCACCTTCTCCCGCAGGGGGAGAAGGGA
>JAYVYA010000425.1:0-5629 GCA_043784745.1 Hyphomicrobiales bacterium | reverse complement strand
CCTGCCACGACCAGAGCGAGAGCGGATAATAGCTCAGAGGCCGAAAATCGGCATTGAGCACCAGCGCCGGGCAAGCCTCCGGCGAGACAAATGGCTGGAAGTGAACCGTCAAAGCGGATTACCTCTTCCTTCAGGCCGCGAGCAGAGGGCCGCAGCCAATTCCTGAACCCCACCGATAATCTATAGTGCAGATGACGGCCTTGTGAAGGCCCTTGTGCGGCCAGCCCGTCACATATTACGCAGGGCACTGGCGGGCCTTTGCCCCAATACCCGCCAGGTGCCGGCAAGGCCGAGCAAAACCGTCAACCCCAGCGCAGCCAGCGCCGCTTGCCCCGCCACCTGCCACAGCCAGACAAACTCGATCTGCATCACCCCGGCCACGACGCCCCAGGCTGCCGCCATCCCGGCCAATATGGCAAACAGCCCGGTCGCGCCACCCAGAATTCCATATTCCAGCCCATAGGCCAGCATCAGCCGCCCGCGCGTCATGCCCAGCACTTTCAGCACCACGGCATCGTGCTGGCGGGCCTTTTGCCCCGCCGCCAGTGCTCCGGCCAATACCAGGACGGAGGTGGCCAGCGCCAGGGCAGAGGCCCCGCGAATGGCCAGCGCCAGCTGCTCCACCAGCCTGGTGACAGCCTCCAGCACATCCTTCACCCGCACGCTGGTCACAGCCGGCCAGGCCCGGGCGACATCGCGGATCAGGCTGCGCTCCAGCGCCGGGTCACTGCCTTTGGCCAGCGTCAGCGTGGCCAGGTCCGAATGCGGCGCGCCGGCAAACGTGCTGGGCGAAAAGATCATGACAAAATTGATGCCCAGCGAGCGCCAGTTGACGGTGCGCAGATTGGCAATCGTTGCCGTCAGTTCGCGCCCCAGCACATTCACCGTCAGGCTGTCGCCCAGCTTCAGACCCAGCCCGGCGGCAATCTCGCTCTCCAGCGACACCAGCGGCGGCCCCCTGTAATCATTGGCCCACCATTCCCCCGCCGTCAGCACCGAGCCTTTCGGTAGGTCGGCGGCAAAGGTGATGCCCCGGTCGCCCTCCAGCACCCAGGCGACATTCTCCTTCGCCTTCACGTCCTCTGCCTTCACCGCGCCCAGCCGCACAATCCGCCCGCGCATCATCGGCACTGATTCAATTCGGGCATCGCCCACCCGCGCCCGCAAAAAGCTGTCAAAGGCGGCGGCCTGCGAACTCTGGATGTCAACGAAGAAAAAGCCCGGCGTCTCGCCGCTGGCGGTGCGCAGCAGTTCGTTGCGGATATTGCCGTCAATCAGTGCCAGCGCCACCAACAGCGCCAGACCCAGCCCCAGCGACATGACGACGGACGCGGTGAGCGACCCCGGCCGGTGAATATTGGCCAGAGCCAGACGCCATTCGGCGGAAGGCACGTGCGGCACGGCCCGCGCCGCCCGCACCATCCCATAGGCCAACCCGCGCAGCAGCAAAAACGCCGCCAGCACACCGGCAATATACAGCCCCGCTAGCCGCCGGTCTGCCGCCAGCAGCAAAATCAGCCCCACCAGCGCCGCCGCTGCCATGGCCACCAGCGCCAGATAGAAGCGCCGCAACGGTGCGATGTCCGGATCGACCAAGGCCCGGAACAGGGCCGGGACAGCAATGTCATGCGTGCGCCCCAGCGGTGCCAGCGCAAAGGCCAGCGCCGTCAGCAAGCCATAACCAAAGCCGGCGGCGATCTCGCCGGGGTAAACCGCCGGGCGCATCGGAAACGGAATCAGCGGGCCAAACAGCCCGTCCGCCAGGAATGGAATCGCCGCGCCCACACATGTGCCGATGACAATCCCCACCAGGGCAATGGCCATCACCTGCGCCAGCATCATGATAAAGGCCGCCTGCCCGGTGGCCCCGAGCGATTTGACGATGGCAATCGTGCGCTGCTTGCTCTCCACCAGCCCGCGCACCGCATTGGCCACCCCGACGCCGCCGACAATCAGCGCGGTAAGCCCCACCAGCGTCAGAAACTGGGTAAAGCGCTCCAGGTTCTTGCCAAATTGCGGCGAGACATTGGCACGGGTGCGCGCCTCCCACCCCGCTTGCGGAAAGGCCGCATTGGCGCTGGCGATAAATTCCGCCAGCCCGGCCTCCGCCAAAGGCCCGCCGCCCGGTTGCGCCAGCCCCACCCGGTAAAGCCAGCGCACCAGCGACCCCGGCTGCATCAGCCCGGTGGCCCGCAGCGCCGCCTGCGACAGGATCACCCTCGGCCCAAAGCCGATGCCGCCCGCCAGTCTGTCCGGCTCCTGCACAAGGATTGCCCGCAGATCCAGCGGCGTCTCGCCGATGAATACCCGGTCCCCCGCCTTCAGTTCCAGGCGCGCCGCAAAGGCGCTGTCGGCCACCATGCCAAACACGCCATTGCGTTCGGCCAATGCTTCGGCCAGCCCGCCCTCCGGCTCCAGCTTCACCGCGCCCGCCATCGGATAGGCCGCATCCACCGCCTTGATTTCGACCAGCGCCGGTTCGCCATCGCTGCGGCGCGCCATGGCGCGCAGCAGGCCAATCTCCGCCACCGGGCCGCGCACCTGCAAAAACGCCAGTTCTTCCGCACTGATCTGCCGGTTGATCAGGCTGAACGAAACATCACCGCCCAAAATCGTGCGCCCCTCCCGCGCCAGCCCGTCCGACAGGGAACGCGACACGGAACCAACGCCGACAATCGCCATGACGCCCAGCGCGATGCAGGCGAGGAAAATGCCAAAGCCGCGCAATCCGCCGCGCAAATCGCGCAGGGCCAGCCGCAACAGGGTGAGAAACAGGGAGAGCGACAAAGGCGGGGTGCTTTCGGGTGCCAGCATGGAGAAATGTTCATCCCGCATTCACGGCAAGGATACAATTGGTATGCCAGTGTGATTTTCAAGGGCCGCACCGCTCCAGCCGATTCTGCGAGGCAATATGGCAACCAGCAAGGAAACACTCGGGTTCATCGCCCTCTCCCGCTTTGGCTATGGCGCAAGGGGCGATGGCGATCTTGCCGCGGCGGCCTCCGACCCCGCCGGATTCCTCAAATCCGAACTCGGCCAGCCCGGCATCGCCCTGCTCGACGGTCCCGATCTGCAAGCCACCGCCCCGCTGTTGCAAGCCATGTTTGCCGATCAGGAGCGGGTGAAACTGGAGCGCGAGCGCAAGGTGGCGGATGCCGCAACAGCCACCAAACCCGCCACGGGTGGCGGCATGGGCAATGACATGGCGGGAGCCATGCAGCCCCCTGCCATGGCCGGTGCCGCGCCCGCAAAACCCGCGCCGCAGCCACCCAGCCTCGAACAGCAGAAATTCCGCGCCGAAGCCCTCGCCCGCTTCCAGCGCGTCACCCAGGCCCGCGCCGGGCTGGGGGAGCGTCTCGTCGCCTTCTGGTCCAACCATTTCTGCGTATCGGCCCGCAAAAGCCAATTTTCCCGCATGACCTGCGGCTCTTTTGAGCGCGAGGCCATCCGCCCGCATGTGCTGGGCCGCTTTGCCGACATGCTGAAAGCGGTGGAACAGCACCCGGCCATGCTACATTTTCTCGACAACCAGCAATCGGTCGGTCCCAATTCCAAAGCCGGGCAGAACCGCAAGGCCGGCCTCAACGAAAACCTCGCCCGCGAAATCATGGAATTGCACACCATGGGCGTTGGTTCCAGCTACACGCAGGCCGATGTGACCGCGCTCGCCCGCATTATCACCGGCTGGACAGTCGTGGGGCGCGATGCCCGCCTCGGCCCGCCAGGCAGTTTTGTGTTCAACGCCAATGCGCACGAGCCGGGCGATCAGAGCCTGTTGGGCAAGACCTATCCGGCGGGGGGCCTCGGACAGGGCGAGGCGGCTTTGGCCGACATTGCCCGCCAGCCGGCCTGCGGCAAGTTTATTGTTGCCAAATTCATCCGCCATTTCATTGCTGACAGTCCGCCACCCGCGCTGACCGAACGGCTGGCCAAAGGCTTCCGCGACAGCGATGGCGACCTGCGCGTCCTGACCCTCGCGCTGCTGGATTCGAAGGAGGCGTGGGATTTGCCGCTAACCAAGCTGCGCAACCCCTATGAATTCCTGATTGCCAGCTCGCGCATGGGCAGCAAGGTGCCCGACAATGCCGATCCCGGCCTGAACATGCTGAACATGATGGGCATGCCCCTGTGGCAGGTGCCCGGCCCCAATGGCTGGCCCGACACGGTGTCGGAATGGGCCTCGCCGGAAGGCATGAAGCAGCGTCTCGACATGGCCGCCCAGATTGCCGGCCGCTGGAAGGATCTGCCCAACCCCAGTGATCTCCTCAATGTCGTGGCGGGCAATGCCGCCTCGCCGGAGACCCGGCAGGCGGTCTCGCGTGCCGAATCGCGCCAGCAGGGCCTCGCCCTGCTGCTGATGTCGCCTGAATTGCAGCGGAGGTAACCCCCATGAACTTTCCCCTTACTGGCCTGTGTGAAGCTGCCGCCCCCTCCCGCCGCGCCCTGCTCGTCACCGGCGGTTCGCTGTTTGCCTGGGCGCATCTGCCCAAATTTGCCCGCGCTGCCGGCGGGCGCGACCCGCGCCTCGTGGTCATCATCCTGCGCGGCGCGCTGGACGGCCTTGCGGCTGTGGGGCCTTGCGGTGACCCCGATTATGCCAGCCTGCATGGGGAAATTGCGCTGTCCACCACGGGGGAGCACGCCGGCTTTGCCCTCGACAGCTTTTTCGTGCTCCACCCCGCCATGCCGGTCTTCGCCAGGCTCTACAAGGGCGGGCAAGCGGCGGTGGTGCATGCCAGCGCCACCAATTACCGCGAGCGCTCGCATTTTGACGGGCAGGACGTGCTGGAATCCGGCCAGGCCGGCCCTGGCAATATCCAGTCGGGCTGGCTCAACCGCGCGCTGGAAGCCTTGCCCAAAGGCGAGCCTGTCGGGCGCAAATCCGGCCTCGGGGTCGGCGTTTCCACCCCGCTGATCCTGCGCGGCGCGGCCCCGGTACTGGGCTGGGCCCCGCAAGGCATTCCGGCGGCGGAGGACGATCTGGCCGCGCGCGTGCTCGACCTCTATGCCCACACCGACCCGTTGCTGGCGCGCGCGCTGCGCCAGGGCCTCGATACCGGCAAGATGGCCTCGCGCGAGGGCATGTCGGGCGATGCCGCCAAACCCAGGGGCGGGGCCGACAGCGCGCCGGGCATGCGCCAGGCTGCACAGGGGGCGGCGAGGTTGATTGCCGCCGATGACGGCCCCCGCGTCGCCGCTTTGGCCTTTGACGGCTGGGACACCCATGCCAATGAGGGCGGCGCAACTGGCCGCCTCGCCCAGTTGCTTGGCGGCCTCGACGGCGCGCTGGAGGAGTTTGAAAAGGGCCTTGGTGCCAAATGGAAGGACACGGCCCTTGTCGTCGTGACCGAATTTGGCCGCACCGCCAGAATCAACGGCACCACCGGCACCGACCACGGCACCGGCACTGTGGCTTTTCTGGCCGGCGGCGCGATCAAGGGGGGCCGCGTCATTGCCGACTGGCCCGGTTTGAGGGAGGCCGACCTGTTCGAAAAGCGCGATCTGAAACCCACCACCGACATCCGGAGCGTGTTCAAGGGCCTGCTGTCTGACCAGTTTGGCCTCAGCGCCGCCGTGCTGGGAGACCGGGTTTTCCCCGGCAGCAGCGCCACCGCGCCGATGAAAGGGC
>JAYVYA010000424.1:0-2636 GCA_043784745.1 Hyphomicrobiales bacterium | reverse complement strand
TGCGGAAGTTTCTGCTGCGGGCCGTGCTGGGCCGGGTGGCGGCATTCCTGACGGTGGGCGACCAGAACGAGGCGATGCTGGCCGGGCTGGGCCAGCCGGGGCAAAAATTTTTCAGAACGCCCTTCCCGATTGACGAGACTTTGTATCTTGGTTTTCGCCAAAGGCGGGGGGCGGAGCGCACCCGCATCCGCCGCCAGCATGGCATAGCGGAGGAGGCTTTTGTGCTGCTGTTTGTCGGCAAGCTTTCCGCCCGCAAACGCCCGCTTGATCTTGCGGCGGCTTGCGCGCGGCTCCCTGGCCGGCCCGCTGGTTCCAGACCGGTCGCGCTGCTGTATTGCGGCGATGGCCCGGAAAGGCCAGCGCTGGCGGCGGGAATCGCCCGCCAGACGATGCAGGCGGTGCTGGCTGGTTTCGTCAATGTCGATCAATTGCCGGGGTATTACTGCGCTGCCGATGTGCTGGTGCACCCCTCCGAACATGATCCGCATCCGCTGGTTTGCTCGGAGGCTGCCTGCATCGGCTTGCCGATGATCCTCAGCGACCGCGTGGGAGCCGCCGGGCCGACCGATATTGCGCGGGTGGGGCAAAATGCGCTGGTCTATCCCTGCGGCGATGTCGCAGCGCTGGCGCGGGCCATTGCGCAACTGCACGGGGATGACGGGCTGTGCCAGGAAATGGCGGCACGCTCGCTGGAGATTTACACCCATTGCGGTCTGGAGGTTGCGGCCCGTGCCGTGGCACGGGCGGTGGCTGCCGTGACTGCCCGCGAGGGTGTGGCATGACCAGCGGCGGGCAAACCCTGGCGGGGGCTCCATCCGGCGCTGCCGGATCGGCCAGTCTCGATATGGTCCGCGCGCTGGCGATTCTGTTCGTTGTAGCCAGCCATTTGCCTTTGTCGCCGCTGTCGCTGGGGCTGTTTGCCTACAGCAACCAGGCGCTGGGCATTTTGGGGGTCGGGCTGTTTTTCGTTCACACCTGCCTCGTGCTGATGCGGTCCCTGCAACGCCAGACCCTGCGGACGGGCGCGGCGGGCCGGGCGCGAATTTTCTTCATCCGGCGGGCTTTCCGCATTTACCCCTTGAGTCTGGCAGCGGTGCTGGGGATGGCTGGCATCGGCTGGGCCCTGGCGCGCCCTGTCCCGGCCAGCCAGCTGTGGAGCAATCTGCTGCTGGTGCAGAATGTCACCGGCGATGCCTCGCTGCCCGAGCCATTGTGGAGCCTGCCCTATGAAGTGCAGATGTATCTGCTGCTCCCGCTGATTTTTGGCTGGACCGAAACCCTGCCGACCCGGCGCGCATCATGGTGCGTGGCCCTGCTATGGGCGGGGGCTGTGGCGGCGGTGCTGGCCCTGTGGGGGCTGGGGCTGAATTATCACCTGATCAAATATTGGCCCTGCTTCCTGCCCGGCATTCTCGCCTTCACGCTCCAGCGCCAGCCGGGGCGGCTGGCACCCTTCTGGCTGTTTGGGTATCTGGCATTGGCCGCTGTCGCTTTCCCGGCGATTGTGGCGCAGGGCGTGCCGGAAAACGCCGCTTTATGGGGCGTGTGCCTGGGGCTGGGGCTGGCGATTGCCCTTTGCCGGGAGGTGCAGGGCGGCGTGCTGGCCAAGGGCGCTGCGGTCATCGCCCGCTATTCCTATGGCATTTATCTGGTTCACCTGCCTGTGCTGGTCTATGTGTTCGACCCCGCCAGAGGCTGGCCGGCGGCCGTGCAATGGGCGGTTTTTCTGGGTGCTACCGGCGGGATTTCGGTCGTGGCCCATTATGTGATCGAGCAGCCGGGGATCCGCGCTGGAGATGTGCTGGCGCGGTCGCCGCCATAGGCTAGCACCACGCCCTACCGCATGGCCGCTACCATTTGCCGGGCCCGGTCCATGACCGAATAGCCGCTGGCGAGGCATCGTGCCCGGGCCCGCGCCCCCATGGCCGCGCAGGCGGCGGGGTTGGCCAGCATGCGGCGCGCCAGATTTATCAGCTCGTCATCGCTGCCAAATCCGGCATATTCCACTCCGTCGACAAAATGCGCATCATGCTCGGCGGTTTTCTCGGCCAGCATCGGTCGGGCCATGGCGGTGATTTCCATGCTGCGCTGGGTAATCTGGTCGCGGTTCATCTTGCGCAAAAAGCCGAGAGCCAGTTTGCCGTGGTGCAGGGCCTGCACATAGGCCTCGCCAAACACACCCGGCCGGCTGTGCAGCGCGGGATGAAGCTCGCGCGGATTCCACCGCCCGAGATCGCCGCCGTAGACGACCACGCTGAGTCCGGCTTCACACAAAGCGTTGAGGCTGGCCTTGCGCTGGCTTTCGCACGCCCCAATGAACACCAGATCAAACCGTTCGAACTCGCCGCCCGCCTGTTCACGGCTCAAGGGCCGGTGCAGCAGCGGATCATAGGCCTTGCCGACAAGGCAGGGGTTGCGGACGCCGCGCGCCTTCAGCTCCGGCATGTTGAAGGTTTTGGTGGTAAAAAACACGTCCCATTCCGGCAAGGACCATAGCAGCGGCCATTTCAGGTTCAACGGGTTCATCACATCGTCGGGGGTGTAATATACCAGTTTCCCCACCCCCATTTTGCGCAGCTGGCGCAAGGTGGCGCGGTGCAGCACCTTGCTGTTGTCGATCAGCACCACATCCGGCT